>CALDTX010000131.1 GCA_937923565.1 uncultured Granulosicoccaceae bacterium
GCGCCTTTAATTAATCGTCTTATTGATATTACAGCCATACCGAGAAGTGAACCTGTTCAAAACTGGGTTCTCCCACTCAGCAAAGCATTGCCTCGTCGATTCATCTAACCAATTACTATAGAAAGCTGTGCTGCAATTACTTTTTGAAATTCTTTCCATTCTGGCGCCCGCTGCAATTTTGGCCAGCATTGGTGTTGTTTGGTACCGCAGCGGCACAGATTATCCGATTGAGTTTGTATCGAATCTGGTTATCAATATCGGTATGCCGGCTTTGTTGTTTCATACATTGGCAACCAGTCAAATAGATTTTTCTGCTTTGGGAAGAATGGGCCTGGCAACGCTACTGGTTCATGTGCTGTTTTTTAGCGCAGCGTTCGCCTATCTTAAAGCCGCCAGTAAAGACTGGAAGCTTAGTGTTGCTCATGTAGTGGGTAATACTGGCAACTTGGGCTTGCCAGTTTGTTTTTTTGCCTTTGGCGAAACGGGGCTGGCTTATGCCATGGCATTCTTTTCAGTGCAGTGTATTTTATTGTTTTCTCTTGGTGATGCCATTTTAGCGGGTAGCTCCAGTTTAAAGAAACTAATGAGCTCTCCCATTTTACATTCCATCTGGATGGGGCTGTTGGTTCGCTATATGAACATCCCGTTGCCCGAATTTTTGCTTGATGCAACCGAACTTTTAGGTCAGTTTGTTATTCCGCTTATGCTAATAACGCTTGGCGTGAGTTTGGCCAGCATGACGTTAATCAAACTACCTTCAAATTTATTCTGGTCGGTGGTTCGAACATTTGTGGCAATAGTAATCGCTTTCCTGGTAGCCGAAATATTTGGTTTTGAAGGCGTAGAAAAAGGCGTTTTAGTTATTGAAACCGCTGCGCCTGTTGCTGTATTTAATTTTCTCATGGCTGTTAGGCATAACCGCGATGTTGCAGAAGTGTCAACGCTTATTCTATTGACACACCTATGTGCAATTATTTACTTGCCTATATTGCTTGCGATATTGCTGGTGTAACTCGCTTAAGTTCAGTTCGGTTAGATTAAATACTTGTTGTTATTAAGTCACGATTAAACCGAATAGGTAGTGCTGGACACACCGCCACCGCTGCCAATCCAATCGGTATGATAAAAACTCCCATCACCGTCCACTTTTTGATAAGTGTGTGCGCCAAAGTAATCTCTTTGTGCTTGTAGCAAATTAGCAGGTAGTCGATCACTTCTGTATCCGTCGAAAAATGCAATAGCGCTGCTCATCGCAGGCGTTGGTATGCCTCGACTAACGGCTGCTGTAATCACTTTTCGCCAACCAATCTGGGCAGCTTGGAGATGTTGGTTAAAGTACTCTGCAACTAATAAATTTTCTAAATTTTCGTTTTTGTCGAATGCCGCTTTTATATCATCAAGAAACGCTGATCGGATAATACAGCCACCTCGCCACATTTGTGCAATGGCCCCGTAGTTTAAAGCCCAGCCATATTCTTTTGCGGCGGCTTGCATCATCATGAAACCTTGCGCATAGGAAATTATTTTCGATGCAAATAGAGCGTCACCCAGTGGCTTTTCCCACTCGTCTAATTGGAGTTGATCTGCGCTTAATGTATTGCCACTGATAATTTTTGACGCACGAACTCTTTCCTCTTTAATGGAAGATAATATTCGAGCAAAAACAGCTTCACCGATTAACGTTAGTGGTACGCCAAGTTCTAAAGCGTTTATTCCGGTCCATTTTCCAGTACCTTTTTGGCCCGCTTTGTCTAAGATAGTATCTACAACGTACTCACCGTTCTCTTTATGCGCAAGGATGTCCGCTGTGATTTCTATAAGGTAGCTATCAAGGTTGCCTTTGTTCCAGTTGGCGAATGCTTGATGCATTTGTTCATTTGTAGCGCCCATCGAGGACTTCATGAAATGATAGGCTTCGCAAATGAGTTGCATATCGCCATATTCAATGCCGTTGTGCACCATTTTAACGAAGTGCCCGGCACCGTTGTCACCTACCCATTCACAGCAAGGTTCACCCTTGTCAGTTTTAGCAGCAATGCTTTGAAACATGTCTTTCACCAATGGCCAAGCGGCTTTGTGTCCTCCGGGCATCAGTGAAGGGCCATTCCTGGCGCCTTCTTCGCCACCGGATACACCCATACCAATATAATTTAGCCCTTGCTCAGCAAGCATGGCCGCTCGGCGTTCTGTGTCGGGAAAATAAGAATTACCACCATCAATAATGATGTCGCCTTTGTCGAGTAGCGGCAGCAATTGTGCAATGGTTGCATCAACAGCTTCACCGGCCTTAACCAACATCATTACTTTGCGCGGTGTTGATAGCTTCGCTACCAGTTGTTCTAGAGTTTCTACGCCTGAAATATTGGTGTTAGCCGCAGCACCGTTTAGAAACTCCTCTGTACGTGCGTAGGTCCTGTTGTAAACCGCAACTTTGATTCCATGGTCGTTCATGTTTAAAACAAGATTCTGGCCCATAACGGCCAAACCTATAAGTGCGATATCGTGATCAGCGTTCATATGTGTGCTCGACTGTTTTTTTGGTTATGTCAAAGGTATATTTAAACAACTTTGGCTGGTAGATTTTTTTCAGCGTAGTGGGCGGCAAGGTTGTCCAGCATTAAGTTACCCATCGCATTACGTGTTTCATATGTACCACTGGCATTGTGTGGTTGTAAGACAACGTTGTCTAAACCAAATAATGCTTCGGGAATACTGGGTTCCTTTTCAAACACGTCGAGCCCGGCGCCAGCAATTTTTCCTTGAGTCAGGTATTGCACTAATGTGGTTTCATCAACCAATGTGCCCCGGGATACGTTGATCAGGAAACCGTATTTGCCTAAGGCTTTTAAAACAGGTTCGTTCACGGCGCCGATAGTTCCGGCAGTTGCAGCAGCAGTAATGAATAGAAAATCAACGTTGCTAGCTAGTTCTTCTAATGACGCCACAAAATGATAGGGTGAATTGGCCTTTTTGCTACGATTACAGTAGCTGACAGGCATATCAAATCCTGTAAGTCGCTTTGCCAGACACTCTCCTATGCTACCCATACCGAAGATGCCAGCCCGTTTACCCATTAAGCGAGTGGTTAGTGGCATTGGCCCTTCTTTTGCCCAGCGGCCTTTTCTTGCGTATTGGTCGCCAAAAACTAACTGCCGACAAACACCCAGTGCCAACGCTACTGCTAAGTCTGCAACGTCATCACTGAGAACGTCTGGCGTGTTACCTACGCTGATACTTTGATTTTCGCAGTAGCTTAAATCGATAGCATCAACGCCTACACCAAACACGGTTATCATTTTTACGTTCGGCAGTTGCTTGAGAATTTCATTGCTGACCCCTTTTCCTCCATCGGTAACTACAGCCGTACATTGCGGAGCAATTTCATTGAGCAAATCGGTTTCATTTTTAGCTTCCCATAAACGATGTACATCGTAGGCGGATTCCAGCTTTTCCATGGTTGCTTGAAATAAAGGACCTATCAACAATACAGTTTTTGCCATGAATTTTCTCTGATTATTTTGTTGTGATAATTAAACTGAAGATGAATGAATTGCACTTTAAAATATCACTTAACTTGCAAATAACTTTTGCAGTGCACTTACAGCATTAGCAGCGATAACATCTGGCACGGGCTCTATAGAAACAGTGACTAAATTACTTGTTCTGTTAGGCACTTCCAAAGCTGCGAACTGCGAATCAAGCAACGACTCAGGCATGAAATGGCCTTTGCGTTTTCGCATGCGAGATGCGATCAGTTCCTGCGACCCTTCGAGATACACGTAGTGCACTTCACCTGCTTGATCTAATATATCCCGATAGACTTTTTTTAGAGCTGAACAGGCTATCACGCAACCGTTGTGCGTATGGGCGGCGGTGCATGCGTAGTCTCTTACGGCGGCTAACCAAGGCAAGCGATCTTCGTCGGTTAGTGGCTGGCCACGCTCCATGGCTGCAATATTGGATTCAGGGTGAAGTTCATCACCGTCTTTGAAATGAGTGCCCAGTAGCCGAGCAATTTCTTGTGCGATAGTCGACTTGCCGCAACCACTGACGCCCATAACAATCAGAATACGTCCATTAAGTTCCATTTAAGCGTTTCCCGCCTGCGTTAAAGTTGTGCGTCTCATATAAGTGAATTATTGTTGAGTCTTTTATATAAAATTTTGAATGTGTTTTTTCGTGCTTACCTATAGGTGTTTGTTCAAAGCAAAAAATTGTGTCGGTGATAACATAGGTGTAAGCATCATAACATGACAGCCGCGAGGTCCAGATATGTACGGAAAGGTCGAAGGAACAGAATTTGTGGAGTTGGATCCTCAATTTCGGGAATGTGTCGTCGGACATGCCAGAGTAGAGCGTTTGTGGACCGGTGGTCGATGGCTGGAAGGGCCCGCCTGGTTCAATCAGGGCCGCTATGTTCTGTTCTCTGATATTCCCAATAATCGCATGCTGCGTTGGGACGAAGCATCCGATTCTGTTCAGGTTTTTAAAAACGATTCCAATAACAGTAACGGTAATACGGTTGATGCCCAAGGTCGGCTGATTAGCTGCGAGCACCTAACCAGACGCGTAGTAAGAACTGAGCACGATGGCAGTACAACCGTGTTGGCTGATAGTTATAACGGCAAGCGCTTAAACTCGCCCAATGATGTGGTTTCCCATTCTGATGGCTCCACCTGGTTTACCGATCCAGATTACGGTATTTTAAGTGATTACGAAGGTAAGAAAGCCGAGCCTGAATTGCCTTGCCAAGTTTATCGCATAGATACTAACGGACGTATTGAAGCACTCATCAGCGATATGAGTAAACCCAATGGCTTGGCGTTTTCTCCCGATGAAAGCAAATTATATGTAGCCGATACTGGCGCATCGCATGATGAACACGGACCAAAACACATCGTGCAATACACACTGGAAAACAACAATACAGCAGTTGTTAATGCGGGTGTTTTCGCGGTTTGTGATTCTGGATTATTTGATGGTTTTCGACTGGATAACGAAGGTCGAATTTGGACCAGCGCGGCAGATGGCGTACATTGCTATAGCCCGGATGGCGTTTTGCTCGGCAAAATTCTTATTCCTGAGTTTGTAGCGAACGTGACCTTTGGTGGCATCAAGCGTAACCGCCTATTTATCTGTGGCACAACGTCGTTGTATTCGGTGTACGTTACAGCGAACGGCTGCGCGTATGGCTAGATTGACTCAGTAATGAGCTTGTATGGCACAATAAGTTAAGGTAGTGCAAAGGATACAAAGACTGGAATGACATTGTGTTCAGTGTGAGATAGACTAAACCATTATCACGGTAACGTTTATCCTATTATCAAGCTGATGCAACAACGATTAGTCAATAGAGTAGTACTGGTTTTAGTGCTGTTGGTTATATCAGTGTTTTTCTTGCTGGTGATACAACCGTTCCTATTATCAATTTTCCTGGCGGCGCTCTTTTCTGCATTATTTACACCTTTATACCGTCGTATTTTGAGCATTGTAGGCGAGAAACCCTCTTTAGCTTCTATTCTTACCATTTTTACGGTGTTGGTTTTTGTTTTTGTGCCGCTATCGTTGGTGTTTGGCACTGTGCTATCTCAAGCGCTTGATATTGCACAAAAGGCCAGACCTTGGGTTCAAGATCAACTGAGTACGCCGGGGGCAGTTACCGCTCAGTTACAAGCACTGCCTTTTTATGATCAGCTACTGCCTTACAAAGATACCCTAACCCGTTGGCTTGCTGATATTACGGGTGCAGTCAGTAAATTCAGTGTAGACGCCGTTCAATCGGCAACGCTGGGCACCTTCAATACTGTGCTCAATATGTTCATCATTTTGTACACGATGTTCTTTTTTCTAAAAGACGGCGATCGCTTGTTGTATTACCTGTTGTACTATTTGCCGCTAAATGATGATGACGAAACTAAGCTACTAAATCGCTTTACCTCTGTAACCAGAGCAACCTTAAAGGGCACAGCAGTAATAGGCATTTTGCAAGGTGCATTGGCTGGTGCTGCGTTGTATGTTGTGGGTATTCCTAGCGCTCTTTTTTGGGCCGTGGCAATGATGTTTCTTTCTGTGGTACCCGGTATCGGAACTGCGTTGGTGTGGGCGCCTGTTGTTGTTTATTTGATTGTAGGTGGTGCCGTACTAAAAGGCGTGTTATTGGCTGCCTATTGTTTGATCGTTGTAGGCAGTATCGATAACTTACTGCGGCCTAAATTAATTGGTAACGATACGCGTTTACATGAGCTTTTAATCTTCTTCAGTACGCTGGGTGGGTTAATGATGTTCGGGTTTATGGGTTTTGTAATCGGACCAATTATCGCTGCATTGTTCGTAACCATCTGGGAGCTGTACGGCTATGAGTTTAGTGATTGGTTGCCCACGACAGCGTTTAAACCAAGAAGTGGCGAGGTCGTACTACCTCACCATCGAATGCTCAACGATCTAGACTCTAAAGGAGCTGAATCCGTAAACGCTGAATCGGAAAGCTTAGATAACGACGCAGCTGGCAGGGGGGCTTCTAATGATAGTTCTACCAGTTCTTAGGCAACTTCTTTTGCAGATAGAGAATGCCTTCGTTTAGTTCAACGTACTCACCTTTAATTAGCTCGGCCATCACTTTGCCTACCATCTCTCTTGATGCACCAATCATGTTGCCCAGCTCCTGATGAGAATATTTTTTTTCTAATCGGTGTGAGCCGTTGGGTGCTTCCACGCTGAGTTCTTGTAACTTATCTGCAAGCCTTCTGTAAACGTTGTCTAAAGCTAAGCTTCGACTGCCTTCTGTAGCTTGTCGCAAGCGCTGTGTGAGTGAACGAATAATGCCGAGGCTCATTTCGGGACTCTCTTGCAGGCATTGTAGAAAGCTTGCTTTGCCGATCATGATAGCGCTGGTTTTTTCCAACGTAGATACAGATGCTGATCGTGGTTCGTCATCCAGTAGAGCGATATCACCAATTACTGCCCCCGGACCTTGTTGGTACAGCATCAGTTCTTTGCCGTCCTCATCGGAAACGTAAACCTTAACCAAACCGGATTGAATGACATACATCGATTCGCCGATATCGCCCTCCGTCATTAAAACAGCGTTCTTTCTGAACTGAATCTCACGCGAATGGCTTGAAAGCAGGGTTAATTGTTCTTCGCTTAAATGCGAAAAAAGCTCTACGGTGCCTAATAGCTCGATTGTGCTTTGCATGTTTATTCTTCTCGAATTTATGAAAAATTGTTCATTGTGGTCATGTTAGCGCTTGTAATCGTAACGGTACATAACCCTTTATAGCGCAGGCAGCAGATGCTTCGTGTTAAAGATTGAGGCGACATCGATTAGTATTAGGCGTTTTGCTGATAGCTAAAGTTATTCAAAATTGTACAATAGTGTTGATGTCGGATGAAACCTATATTAATTAGCGACGATGGCTAGGGGTCGAACGATAAATTTTTCGGATGGAGCCAAAGATACATTGAATACCAAAAAACTGCGTGAACTTTCAATTTCGTTTCACAAATGCAAATCGAAAGAGCAAATTCAAAAAACCTGCTCTCAACTCGTTGACGTTTTGGATATCAAATTTTATTCCTTCGCTGCCGTTTTTTTAATGGAAGAGCCTGTTTTATATCTGGTGGATGAGTTTCCACCTTCGTGGTCGTTAAGGTACAAAGAACAAGGCTACAAAAATAGAGACCCGCTGGTGAAGCATTGTATGCAGCACACAGATCCGCTGCTGTGGTCCGATATTGTTTACGACAAGCATCAGGAGTCTCAAGTGGAGCAACAAATTATGACAGAAGCGGCCGAATATGGATTGGAGTACGGCATAACTTTCCCGGTGCATGGTCCTGGAATCGAATGCAGTATGTTGAGTTTGTGCTGGCATGATGCTACGCGGACGGTCAGCGAGGTATTGGTCAGTGATTTACAGCTGCTCGCGTTCTCAATTCATAGAGCTGTAAAAAGCATTGCTCAAAATGACTGTGTAATCAAGCGTTTGCCTCCTAAGTTAACAACGCGGGAGCGGCAATGTCTGGTTTTAACAGCGCACGGTAAAACGGCAAAACAAATTTCGCAAAACCTCGAACTATCCGAAAGTACAGTTACTTTTCATTTGAAAAACGTTATGGAAAAAATGGGAGCAACAAACCGGCCTCATGCGGTTGCGCGTGCCATTGCAGAGTCCCGGATAATCTTGATGTAAAGCATTTTGGTAGTGCTCCCATTTTCTGCTGTTACAGTGAGTTACGATACGCTGCCGTATAGGTGCGTGTAAACTGGGCGCTAAATATTTACCAAGAGCTGCTGTTTTGTACATTCGTTCGCTGATATTAGCGTTACCTTTTATTCTATTGGCCATTACTTCGCTGCACGCCAGCGATATCTCCCGTGATGTTCGGGAGGGTCGAAGTGCGCGATTAGACGACAATGCTACCTACGGTGGCTATCTCGAATTTTCAGCAGCATTGGTTTATACCGACGCGCCCGTAACTGATGTGGTTGATATTGCGTTGCAAATAGATATCGGTGGCCATTTCCGATACAAGCGCTTTTTTGTCGATGCTCTGGCTGAAAGTTATAACCAGATTCAATTAGGGTACAACGTTTATTCGGGTAAAACCTGGTCTGTCGATTGGTTAACGGCAATAAGCGATCATGGTATCGATAGCGAACTTAGTGAAGAGTTGTCAAAGTACACAGATCGATCGACAACGCTCAATACGGGTTTGCGTGCAACTGGCTATTCTGGGCCGTATATCTTTCAGTTTGAAGCCATGCAGGATATCA
Source organism: uncultured Granulosicoccaceae bacterium (assembly GCA_937923565.1). GTDB lineage: Bacteria > Pseudomonadota > Gammaproteobacteria > Granulosicoccales > Granulosicoccaceae > Granulosicoccus. The sequence continues at coordinate 8,777 of CALDTX010000131.1, forward strand.
GCGAAATTCATGATGGGCATTTGATCACCGCCTATTTTGCACGTAACTGGCTACGGCAAAACTGGAATTTACACGCACTTCTGGGCGCAAGATACGAGTCTGAAAAGGCACTTGATTATCAGTATGGTTTGGATGTCGACGAAGCTAACGATGAGTTTCCTGCCTATCAAGCGAAATCAGGCACCACCTATGTTGCAGAGCTAGGTGCCACACTGCCGCTGAATACTAACTTGGTTTTCAAAGCAACCGCACGTCATTGGGAGTTACCAAATAGCATTGCCAATAGCCCGTTAATAACCGATGACGGCTATTTTTCGGTTGGCGTAAATTTAACTTATGTGTACTGACGAATATGACCATGAAGGATTCATCGTCAAAAACATTTGTTGGCTCTTTTAATTCAGTGATGTCTTTGAAAAGGTACTTGCGGCGTTTGCGGAGCTATCTTTCTACGTTATTGGTATCCATATTTATCTTGTTTTTACTCTCTGAACCAGTCCTCGCTAACGATGATTATACGATTGGCCCAAGTCGATGTGTTTCCTTACGAGAAGGCCAACCTTGTTTTGTAAAGCTAAGAGTTACTTGGAAGAAAGAGTCTATTTCTCATGTCTGTTTGTACAAAGAGAAAGATGAGTTGTTGGCATGTTGGGAGGGTGAATTGGGTAATGCTATTTTACCTCAGAGTATTACCAGCGATACCCGCTACATATTAAAGAATAAATTAGGCGATGAGCTTAGTTCGGTTGAAGTAAAAGTCTCTTGGGTCTATCGTAAGAAGCGTTCAAGGCGTCGTTGGAGGTTGTTTTAATGAAGCAAACAACAGAAGAGCAGGTTCACATCATGTTGGTTGAAGACGACGAGTCTTTAGCCGCATGGATTGCTGATTACCTTATAGCCAATGATTTTATGGTTAGTGTTGCTACACGTGGAGACGAAGCCCTAGAGTTAATTAAAATTGATGAGCCTGATCTCGTTGTGCTTGATGTGATGTTGCCGGGTTTGGACGGGCTAACTGTTTGTAAAAAAGCCCGCGCATTTTATACCCGTCCTATATTGATGCTAACTGCCCAAAGTGAAGATGATGATGAGATATTGGGTTTGGATTCGGGAGCCGATGATTTTTTAGCAAAGCCTGTTAAGCCGAAAGTGTTACTGGCGCGTATCAAGGCTCTGTTAAGGCGTGGCACTAACGATGATGCCTCCCATATTATACGGATCGGTGGTCTGTTCATCGATCCCAGCTCTCGTACATTAACCTTAAACGATAGCGATATTGCGCTTTCATCTCATGAGTTTGATCTATTAACGTTGTTGGCATCGCAAGCGGGCTCCGCAGTAAGTAGGGAAAAACTCTTGAGCCAAATGCGAGGTATTGAGTATGATGGTTTAGATCGCTCTATCGATATCAGTATTTCGCGATTACGCAAAAAGCTCGGTGATGCGGCTTCTTCCCCAGAAAGAATTAAAACCATACGTGGCAAAGGTTATTTGCTTGCCTTAGATGCTTGGTAGACACCTGTCCGATGCGTCGACTGAGTATTTCATTGTTAGTGGTTGTATTGTTAGCAACGATTGGTTTGGGCTGGGCGATAGATCAACTTTTTGTAAGGTTTACAAAAAACGAATCAGATTCTTTGCAAATTTATAAGCAGCTGGGCCAAGGTTTGGTCCAGAGCATAGAATCGGAAAGTGATCTTTCGGCATTTTTAGCCAATTGGCCCAATAGTGATTCCTTGAGTATGCAAATTCTCAGTAGTGATGAGCTAGCCTTGCCCGATGAACTCAATGCTCAATTGCAGTCAGGTGAGCCCTTAGTGGCTGAATCCGAATCTGGAATAACATTATTTTTCGCTGTGCCAATGGGTTCGCGGGTCTTGGCTCTTTTTACCAATGCTGTGGCTGGAGAAACGCGCTTGCGTGCTGTTTTGACCAGTCTGTTTTATATCGGAATGATTTTATTGGTGTTTCTATGGATTTACCCACTGGCTAGGCGGTTATTGGCACTCGGCAAGAGTACCAGAGCTTTTGGGGAAGGTGATTTAAACCGGCGGGTTAAAACCAGTAAGCGCAGTTATTTGTATGGCATAGAAACAGAATTTAATAGTATGGCCGACCGTATCCAGTTTTTAGTCGCTGATAACAAAATGCTTGCCAGTGCGGTTTCTCACGATTTGCGAACACCTTTAGCTCGACTGCGATTCGGTATTGATCTTTTGGATGAAACAACCGACGAAAAAATCCGCTCTGAATATCAGACAAGAATTAGTGCCGACCTAACCGCAATGGAAGAGCTTGTTCAGGTTTTGTTGGAGTATGCACGTTTAGATCAGCAACTCAGTGATATGCCTAGAAGCGCTGTTGATTTATCACAAACGGTTCAAAACGGTATCGATCTACTGAGTGTTACTGGTCAGAAACGTATTGAGTTTAGTCAGCAGAACCGCAACTCTATTGTTGATGCTCATCCTCGGCATATTAAAATGCTGGTTAATAACCTGTTGCAAAACGCCGTAAATTACAGCGATAGTGCCGTATTGGTTACTCTGATTGCGCATCGATCCACGTTAGTTTTATCGGTAGAAGATGATGGCCCTGGAGTTCCGGAAGATCAACGAGTCGAAGTTTTAAAGCCATTTGTACGTGGTAAAGAGGAGAACCGCGCAGGAAGCAGAAAAGGCTACGGTATGGGCTTGGCTATTGTTAACCGTATAGCGCAGTGGCATAAGGCGGAGTTTAGCGTTGAAAAAAGCGATAAACTAGGTGGTGCGAAATTTACTCTGAGGTTTAAAACAAAGAATGCCAACTGATAAAAAGCTAGATTATATTGAGTTGCCAGCCGCAGACTTTAACGCGCAGCAAGCGTTTTTTGAACAGGTGTTTGATTGGCAGTTTACCGACTACGGCGAAGCTTATCGTGCTTTTACCGATGGCACTATCGATGGCGGATTTTACCAATCAGACGGAAAATCATTAACGCAGAATGCTGCGGCTTTGCCTATTTTCTACGCCTTGGATCTTGAAGCTATACAGAGCAGCATAGAGCAGGCGGGCGGACAAATCATTCAGCCAATATTTTTGTTCCCTGGCGGTCGTCGTTTCCATTTCACTGATCCACATGGGAATGAATTTGCCGTATGGACTGATCAAGGCTTAGAGTAAAAAAAAGCCCGCTTTTTCGGCGGGCTTTTTTATCAGCTTAACGGAATGGTTGAGCAGGTGAATTATTGGTTACTCCTTTATCCACCGAAGCTTTGTAAGGTTTCCATGATGGGGCCAAGTACTGGTTCCAGTATTTTGCCGACGCCTGGCAGGCTCATTACATTGTTCATAATGGGTTCCAGACCACCCATGCTCTCTGAGGCCATTTTAGCGATCGGACCGCGTGCTGCATCAGGTAGTTTTTCCATCATGTCGGTAACGCCGCTTAAATTAGTGCCAATTTCCCCAAGTTTAGGCAATGCGGCTGTAGCAGATTCTGTGTCGGTAATTCCGCTTAACGCTTCTGTGGTGCTGCCAAAAATACCGGTTAGTTTTTCGCCGATTGCTTCAGGTGAAATATCTGCCATTTCAGTCATTGCAGAAACAGCGTCACTAGCTTTGTCTTTCATATCACTTGCGGCTTCGGTTGCGGTTTCAGTGGCGGTTTCGGTCGCGGTTTCAGTGGCTGTGCTTACTGCACTACTGGCAGCATCTTTAACTTCTGCTGTTGTTTCCGTTACAGCGTCGGCTGCACCCGTTGTAGAAACTTCTGTACCACCCCCCACTAAGAATTTGAATGCCAGCCAGCCAAGAAGTGCTAAAACGATGAGAGGTAACAACCAGCGGAACATCGACCCACCTTGCTTCGCTCCATCGGTTACTGTGTCTACTGCGTTGCCCGCTGCATCGCCTACATTATCAGCAACGTTGCTCACTGCATCACCCACGTTGCCTGCAGCATTGCCCACGGCATCGCCGACGTTACCAGCGACATTGCCAACAGCATCACCAACGCCGCCAGCTACATTGCTAACCCCGTCGGCAGCATTGCTTGCAGTTGCGCCGATACCGCCAAACGCATCAGATACAGAATCGGCACTTGGCAGGCTGCTCAAAAAGCCAGAACTATTGAGTTGATCGCCAAGTCCTTGTGGCATCGCTGCGGCGATATTGGATTTTTGAGAACCAAGCAAGCTTGCCAAAGTTCCAGCGTTGAGGCCATCGCCTAATACTTTTCGTTTCAATGCGCCTATAACAATCGGGGCTAACATACCCATAAGTGAGCTTGAACCGCTTTTGCTCACGCCGGTAAATCCTGATACTGCACCAACCAATTTGCCCAGTGCGCCGCTACCCAACAATGTTCCTAGCAAAGAATTCCCGTTGTCGATTACGCTGCTTGCCTGGCCACCATCCAACATTGAACCGATGTTATCCAACAGTGAATCGTCTTGATCCTGGACTGCGTTGAATAAAGAGTCGGCACCTTGAGTGGTACTTGCAGTACTTGTTATGCCGCCCAGTAGTGATGGAATGATGCTATCCATAGCGCTGCTGGCTTTAGTGCTTTCATCACCTAACAGACTACCCATTTGACCAAGTAGTTGGTCGCCAATTTGACCCTTAACAAGATCTATTATATTAAATGACATTGAATGCCCCCTTTATACAACGAATGAATCGGTTTTAACGCCCACTGCGTTTTGTTTAATTTAAACCGCGTTATGAGCAGCGATAATACATCAGTACCGATGCAATTCCTTTTTTTGTTCAATAACTGATGTAAAAAAATGCGTATTTAAAGCTATTCACAATTATTTGCAAAAGGAATCAACTGAGCTGCAAGGTCTTTTAACGCTTAAAATGTTCTGTAAAACCCAATCGCAACTTATTGTTGCGAAGCTGCACTTGAAAATGGAACGGTAGTGGTTTTAGCTTTTTAATCTGTTTTTCGCGTCAGCTAAATGCCGCAAACAATTGGGTAATGTAAGTAATTACTTGCATTACTCGCTGTGTTTCTTGGTGTTGCTTGTCGGCCATTAATTGGTTTGCATGGGTAAGTGCTGCGGTAAAGCGCTGACTCTCTTAAGCCACTGCTGAATGAATGGATATTGGCTTATGTCGAATCCGCCTTCGTGCGCCACGTGGGTGTATGCATATAAACTGATATCAGCAACGCTCAACTGGTTGCTAACAAGAAAGTCAGATTGTTTTAACTGCTCTTCCATAACTTTTAGCGCCTTATGGCCTCCGGCCTGTTTGCTTTCGTATTCCTCTTTTTTATCATCGGGTAAGCCGAGATAAAGATTGATAAACCGTGCAACCGCAATGTAGGGTTCATGACTGTATTGCTCAAAGAACTGCCATTGCAGTACTTTCGCTTTTAGCCAATTGTCTTGTGGGATGAGTGCAGAGCCTGCTGCCAAATAATTTAAAATCGCATTGGATTCGCTTAGGCAGCGCCCGTCATCAAGTTCAAGCAAGGGTATCTTTCCGATGGGCGTGCGTTGCAGAAACTCTGCGTTTTTTGTATCGCCATTAACGATATCCATCGCGACCCACTCAACCTTGAGCGGCTTGGACTGTGTTTGCAAATGGGATAACAAAAGTTGAATTTTGTAGCAATTTCCTGATTGTGTATCGCCGTAAATAAGCATATTCTTGTTACCTCTCTTGCATTAGAGTGCGGATAAATGCCTGGTTGAAGGCCTATTATTCGGTCTGATGGTTAATGGTATCAGTAGAGGTAGTCC
>CALDTX010000132.1 GCA_937923565.1 uncultured Granulosicoccaceae bacterium
TTCTTTGAGTGCAATGCCAGCAAACATCCACAACACATGAATGGGAATCCAGATTGCGTTAATAAGCAAGAATTTCCACATGATTTCCTGTACTTGGCTAACTTGCTCAAACGGAAAGCCTGCGAATAAGGTGGTGTTAACAACATAGGCCTTTGGGTTTATCGCCTGCAGCGCAACACCACTGATAATGCCCGGAGGTTTCTGTTTCTTGATAAAGGCGATTGTTGTGTCGGCATAAGCAATTCTAACGGCGAGGTAAAACAAATAACTAATGGATGCCCAGAGTAATAGCGTGCGGATGGCCGGGCTGGCCAACATTAAGCTTGCAACACCTGTTACCACCGCGAGCGCAACCAGGTTGGTGCCGATAAACAAACCTCCGATGTATCGATAGGCGGCGGCTTTTCCAAAAGCGGAACCCACACCGGCAGTCGATAGTACGCCAGGCCCTGGCGTAATCAGCAAGAAAAATATGGCCGCTAAAAATGCAATCATGGGGCTGTCGCACCGAAAACATGAACCCAATAGTGTTTGAAGTTGCCCTGTGTGCTACTGACACAGCTCAGGCCCATTTCGGTGAATGCCGGGTTCATGATGTTTTTACAATGGCTGGGACTGGCGACCCAGGCATCAATGACTTCTTTTAAGCTTTGCTGGCCAGCGGCAATATTTTCGCCAATGTTACGCCATGCATAGCCTGCTTGTGTAGCCCGGTCGCCAACATTAGAGCCATCGCGAGCTACGTGGCTAAAATAATTCTGTGTAGCCATGTTTTGTGCGTGCTTATAGCTGGTTCGTTCAAGTTGCCTGTTCAGTTGAAGCTTGGTTGTAGAAGAATAGCGTTTCAGGCCACACCAACGTTTGTTTTCTCGTGCCTGATTGACCAATAGCAAGCCGATGCGCTGGATGGTTTTCGGGTTAGCGTTGCATTGCACTGCAGAGCCTTCGGCTCGCTTATCGCTTGATTGCAATGCAAGCGACCGCTCAGGCGCAACAGCGGTGGCGCATGCTGATGTTGTTAGTGGAATCAGCACAAACAGAAGCAAGGGTTTGAGTACGTACCGCACGTTGCTTATGCTACCCATTCAAGTGTAAAGATCCGTGTTCTTTAATGCGGCGCGTGTTAGTAGCTGAGTGCCCAGTATCGAAATTAGGCAGTAACCCAGAAAGTAATAAAAACCAACGCCTAGCTGTGCATCGAAATCGACTAGTCCTTTACTCTCCTGAATGCCGTTTGCTGCTAAATAGGCCACGAAAATGCCAACCACAAACACATCGGCCATAGACCACTTGCTGCTGATTGAGCTAATCCATAGCATGCGTTTTCGGAAAAGTTGTGAGAAAGGTAGGTTAGCCAGTATGAGAACCAGCGCTTTCAGGAAAGGAATGCCAACACTAAACAGCAGGATTAACACGGCGACCGGCACGTGGTTATTGGTGTATAGCTCTTTTGCCGTTCCTAAAATACTGTTGGTTTTATCGAAAGCATCTATGGTTCCAGACAAATTCATGTTGCCTAATACTTTGTCTGCCAGATCGGCCACAAAAGCGGGTACGTCGTCGCTGTCTTTTAGTAGTTGTTTGCCAACATCAACCAGTTGAGATTTTTCGACCGTGCCGGATACGCTCAACATGGTTTGCGTTAAACCGGGAATTAGTAGCCCGTAAGCGCACAGTAAAAGAATAATGCCAATGATTTTTTGCATAGCCAAAGAGCTTTGTTATTAAGAATGCTAACGGTTGAATTATAGCTGCTGTTGTTTAGTTTAAATGAGCAGGCTCTTCAACTTTCGTGAGGAAGTACATGCCCAGTCCAAACAAAAGCAAAATGGATAGAATGCCAATACGGGTATTGCCCGAAAGTAAGCTGACTAAGCCAACTAGTAGCGGCCCTACAACAGCTGCCGCTTTTCCTAACATATTTAAAAAACCGAAATACTCGCCACCTTTGCTCTCTGGTATCAATTGGCTAAACAAGGAGCGGCTTAAAGCCTGTACACCACCTTGAACCAAGCCAAGTACCACAGCGAGCATGTAAAAGTGCGTTGCGCTTTGCATGAACGATGCGGCGAAGGTCGCTATCACGTAGGCCCAAAGTCCAATCCATAGCCCGGTTTTAGCGCCAAGTTTGTTCGCTATTCTACCGAAAAGCAGCGTAGCGGGAAAACCGATGAATTGCACTAACAGTAAGGCAATGATTAAACTATTCGACGGCAAGCCAATCGATAAGCCATAGTCGACTGCCATACGGATAATAGTAGCCACACCATCAATGTAAAGCCAATAAGCGATAAGAAAAAACCATAAGTTACGATGTTGTCGAATCGATTGAAAGGTGGCATATAGCTGCTTGAAAGCACCGGCAATCGCTGAGCTGTTTGATGTGGCGGCATTGGCAAACTCGTAGGACACGTTTTCGTCATCAGTTGCAGACAATGAACTTTGTTTGACATTGAATAGCAGTGGTAATGTGAATAAAAACCACCATATAGATACTGTTAAAAACGACCACCTAACAGCGCTGGCGGCATCGCTTAAACCAAACCATTCGGGCTTAATCGTCATCACAACATTCACTAGAAATAATAAACCACCACCCAGGTAGCCCAGTGAAAAGCCCAATGCCGACAGGCTGTGTCGTTGCTTTTTAATAGTAAGCATCGGCAGCATGGCATCGTAAAAAACATTTGCGCCGGAAAAGCCCAGTATGCTTAATATGTAGATAATGACCGCGAGTTGCCATTGGCCTTTATCAACAAGAAAGAAACAGGCACAAGCAAGAATACCTAACATAGCAAATGCACAAAGCAGTCGTTTATGCCAGCTAGCTCTGTCGGCGAGCGCGCCCAAAATGGGTGCCAGTATAACAATCAGCAAACTTGCAAACGAGTTACCCAAGCCAAGGTAGAACGTACTGGTGGCTACGGCAAGATCTCCACTCCAATATTGTTTGAAGAACAGTGGAAAAAAGCCTGCCATGACAGTGGTGGCAAAAGCAGAATTCGCCCAATCGTAAAAAGCCCAAGACCACTGGGGTTTGTTGTGGGAATATAGGCCTTTTTCAGACATGGACGCTCACGTAAATAGTAATTGCGGATGCGATGGATAGGGTCATGCTATCAGAGAAAACGCTGTGGTTGGGGTCGCAATCTTTAGAAAGATGCCTTATTAGAAAGAGACGTTATTCTTCACGAAGTCTTGCGGCAATCGAGCGCCTACTTAACGACCAAGCCGGGTAAATGCCTGCCAGCAAAGCAGAACTTATCGCGAGCAGCAAAGTGGAGCTTATAGCGTTGTCTTGTATAAAGCCTTGCATGCTCCAACCAAAAGAGCGTACGTTTATCACATGAATAAGTACTTGAGACATTATCCAACCTAATGGTAATGCTAAAACACCAGCTATCAATCCCATTAGGAAAGTTTGAATCGTAATGATGCCGAAGGTTTGAGTTTTTGTGGCACCACTGGCTCTTAGTATGGCGAACTCTTGGGTTCGTTCAAGGTTCATAGCAAGCAATGCGCTAAAAATACCGATAAACGCAACGCCAACAGTTAACCAGCGCAGTACTTCAGTAACCGCAAAGGTTCGGTCAAACACAGCCAGTGATTCTCGATGAATGTCGCTATTGGCGTTAATTTGGATAGCTTGATTATTTGAACGCACGCTATCGCGCAAAGCGGCAATTGCCGAGCGTACAATTTGTTCCTTTTCAACACCCTCGGTTGCTTCGAATTTTATGCCTATGGCAGAAATATCAGAATCGTTGAAGTACTTAATGTACTGCTCTCGGTACATCGTTAATTTGCCAAAGCTTGTGCCATAGTCTCGATAAATGCCTGCAATAGTAAATGCCATATCCCCTTGCAGAGTAGTAAACACGGACAAGCTTTGACCAACTGCCAAATTATGTTTGTTGGCTAAAGGTTCGCTAATCAGTACACTTTTCGAACTAAAAAATTGTTGCCAGCTTTGTTCTGGCTGGGCGTTAAGCAAGGTTATACCCTGCGGGAATTCTCCGTTGTCGTTGTTATGTGGTTGCAGTGCGAGCATATCGATTGCGCCGAACTGCGTGTTAACTTTAATTGTTCTGCCAAAGCTAAAACTTCGTATGTTTGGGAGCATTTTGGCGCTATCAATTGCCTGTTCGTTTAGAGTGCCATCCGCTCTGGCACTCACATTACTGGGAGATGAAATATAGATGTCGCTGTGCAGTGTGCTGGCCAGCCAATGGTCTACGCTGCTGCGAAAGCTACCTATCATGACATCAACGCCAAAGGTAGAAGAAACAGCAATCGTTAAGGCAGCAATGGCTAAACCGGTACGGCTAATATTGTGTTCGATGCTAGCGGTAGCAATGGTTGTTACAGGGCCAATAAATTTTGCAACCTTTTTGAGTAATCTGCTGCCGTGTAAACACACCCACGGAAGAGCAAGCCCATAGCCGAATATAATGAGCATTAATGCGATAAACCCCAACAACAGAGACTGTGAAGGAATGAGTGCGATTCCACTACCCAACACAATTGCGACGATTCCCAGAAGCATCAGTGCCGGCAATAGTTTACGTACATTAAGCTCCACAGCCGATCTACGGCGGGCTTGAAGAGGGTTGGTTTGCGCTGCTTGTATTGCACTTAAGCTTGCTGCAAGTAAACTGGTACCTAAACCTAACAGCACGCTGATAACAATGGTGCTTGGGCTGAGCCACACTTGTTGAACGTGCAAAACAAAGTAAAGATCATTGATGGTTTGGGTGGTTAGTTGAATCAGAATGGTCGACAAGTAATAACCTAGTATCACGCCTATACACGAACCTATAATGCTGATGATTAAAGCTTCCATTAACACCGTTAACAATATTGATGAAGCGCTGAGTCCAACTATGCGTTTTACCGCGAACAGTTCTCTGCGTTGCAGTACGGCAAACGTCATGGTGTTATGAATCAGAAAAGCGCCCACCAACAAGGAAAGCAGGCTCATCGCTGTCAGATTAATTTGAAAGCCTCGGGTCATCGCTTGCATGGTTTGTTGCGCTCTGGCCGCAGGCAAAAGCTTAAGAGTGGCTGGCAAGGCAGCCGCTACTGCAGGCCTTTGTTCATCGCTTAAGAGTAAATCAATCCTGCTGATGTGCTTTTCCATGGCAAGCAGGTCTTGGGCGTAAGCAATATCGGCAATAAGCAGGCCCTGGCTGGCCAATGCGTTTGAGCTTGGATAGCTACCCAGAACAGGGCTTTTAAAGCTAGCTTCACCAGCTTCAATATAAATATAAGTAGGGTTGTTGCTGGTTGTCGTTTGCGATTGTTGCTGCTTTTGAAGTTCCGATTTGCTTAGCACAATGCCATCGCTACTTAGCATGGTGTGTAACAGTTTTGTATCGATGGTTTCCGGAAACGCGAAGCCGCCACGCGCTAATTCAAGTTCAGCGAAAGGGTCTATGCCAAGCAATGTGTACACACTGTTGTTAACACTGACATAGCCCTCGATAATTGGCGCCATTTTTATTTTCGGAAATTGTTTTTTAAGTGTTACGTAGTCGCTTTGATTGATGTTCCTGGGGGCAACAATTTGATAATTAACACGGCCATAAAGCGCATCCGTACTCAAAGCGAAAGCTTTTTTAGAACTGCTGTTCGTTATTAATACCGCACTGACAATACAAACACCTAAAACGATACCAACAATAGAGAGTAACAGCTGTAAAGGGTGTTTTTGATAAAATCGTACACTGGACTTGGCGAGCAGTGTAGCTACCATGCCACATGCCCTTGTAATTGAGCATCGCTTAAATTTCGCAGACCGGCCTGTTCGATTGCCAATGCTCTGTCTGCCATTGAAGCGACTTCCAGGCTGTGAGTAACCAATAGCATCGCGGCCTTGTTTTGCGAAACCATCGATTGCAACAAGGCTATAATTTGCCTGCCACTTTGTGCATCCAAATTACCGGTGGGTTCATCAGCTAATAGAATGGCGGGTTCATGAATAAGTGCTCTTGCAATGGCAACACGTTGCTGTTCTCCGCCGGAGAGTACGTCGGGGTAATCGCTTGCGCGGCCTTCCAGCGAAACCAATTCAAGCAGTTTATGAACCTTTGCTTTAACGAGCTTAGAAGGCACACCTGCCAAAGCAAGCGGCAGGCTTATGTTTTCGGCTACGTTAAGGGTAGGAACCAAATTAAAGGATTGATAAATGAAACCAATGTGTTGCCGACGCAGTTTTGTTCTTTGCGAATCATTGAGTGAGGCGATGGCCTGGCCTAGTAGTTTTATTTCGCCAGCCTGGATAGGCTCCAAGCCGCCGATCAAATTCAGTAAGGTAGATTTGCCAGAACCACTTCTGCCGATGAGCGCCACAGTTTCACTGGGTGCAACCTCTAGGCTAACACCATCCAAAACCGGAAAACGCTCAAGACCTCTCTGATAATGGTGTTTAACCGCATCTACCACTACAACCTGTTTATCGGGCATAGAGTCAATGCTTGTTGGGATCGTTTAGCGCTGCACTAAACCGTTTTAAATCTTCCCACAGCGATGCAGCTTCCGTCTTACCGAGCATTTTTTCAAAATGCTTAGGGTGCACATAAGCTAGATCGTGTAAATGTTTAGCGTGATAACGGCTGGTGAGTGTTTCTATGCCGGCATCTGGCACGCAGGTTTCGAGTGCGGTTTCCAAATAGGCCGGGTGCCAGCCCACACGATTGTAAAATGCCAGCGTGCCTTCGCACCGTGCAATTGCGATACCCTGCAGAGGTGGCGATAGCGTGGTAAAAAAGCTGCCGGTCATAACGTCTGTGTCGAAATCGACACCTTCAACAATGTTAGGTTTGATCCGTTTGATACTTGCCATGATGTCTTTTTTTAGACGGCGATGCAGTGCGTCTGGTGCATCTGGGCAAATAAGTTTTGCCGCGTGTGCGATAGGGTCGTCGGTTGTTTCACTCATAATAATGCCGTTTACGATTTCATAAAAACGTATCAGAAGTTTGCTTGCGTAATACAGGCCTAGCCATAATGGCACATAATAGTGGTTTATAAAGCACAAAAACCAGCTTCAAAAACGATAATGTACACACCTGTTCAACGTTATTTGCATTGGTTAGTCGTGGCCTTGGTGCTCATCCAGTTTGCCACTCAAGAACCCATGCATGCGGCTATGGTACTCATCGATCAGGGTACGCAGTTGTCGTTTTCGGGCTTTTTGGTCACGACTTTGCACACCTTAGTGGGCGCAAGCATTCTTTTACTGGTGTGTTATCGCTTGGTGCTACGAAGGCGACGCCCGGTTAAACCAGGTGGGTCATCATCCGGCCCGTGGCTTAGGGCCTGTGCACTGGGCTTGCACCGGATTTTATACGGGCTATTGTTATGGATGGCTTTTTCCGGGGCTGCCCACTATTACCTGGGCTGGCAAGTAGCCGCCCGCTGGCACTGGCTTGGCAAATGGGTGCTGGTAAGCGCGCTTTTAGTGCACGTAACCGCTGCCTTATGGCATCACTTCGTACGAAAAGATGCTGTGCTTCGACAAATGCTGAGAAAGGCGCCACCCCCTGATACAATTGGGGATTAACCAGCCGATACACAGGCTGAAACAGATTTTTGACATTTTCCGGCGAGAATCGCCTTGGGGAGTTTTTTGTATGAGTTCGACCGATACTAGCGATGCGGGTATGGCCAAAATGATGGGCTTGGTAGTCGCTGTGCTAACCATCATTACCATTGTGGCCATGGTTTTTGCACGAATTTTAAGTGGCGATGGTGATGACCCTACCGACAAATTGATTCGATCAGCCTTGCTCGACAGAATTTCACCCGTGGCATCCGTTCGAACTGAGGCTTCTGATCCGTCCGCAGCGCCCGCCGAAGTGGTAGCTGTAGCGTTAACCCCAGAAGAATTAGTGCAAAACGCTTGTATGGCTTGCCATGCTGCCGGTATTTCAGGCGCACCGAAAATGGGTGATGTCGCCGCATGGGAACCACGTATTGCCACAGGTCTTGAAGCAATGGTGGCCAGCGTTGTGAACGGGAAGGGTGCAATGCCTGCCGGTGGCGGTAGCACTTATTCAGTTGAAGATATCGAAAGAGCCGTTAAGCACTTGGCTGGTATCGAGTAAAACGAACTTGTTCTCGTACAGGATCAGTCGCGTCTTAGCGACTGATCCATGGCGATCGGGGTGGGATAAACCCGCACAATCCAAAACGCACTAATAATGAAGCTTAAAATGGTTGCGCTTTGAACCAGAAGCCCTGCTTTTTCCGACATAACACCCAGTTGTGTCGCTACCAACACTACCAACAGAGAGAACTCACTAATCTGGCCCAAGCGTGCGCCGGTCTCTTTTGCCATGCGGGCTTTTTCTTGTTCTCGTTGTAGGAGTAGCTTGAAAACCCACGGTTTAACCATTACCGCAAACAGCGCCAGTAACACAGCTGGCACGGCGATCGTGGGTACATCGCTCAAATTCACGCCAGCACCCAGTGCAAAGAAAAACAGCACCAGGAAAAAATCGCGTATTGGTTTCAGGCTTTCGGCAATAAACCGGGAGATTGGGCTGGTGGCCAGAGTAACGCCGGCAATGAAAGCGCCTATTTCGTGAGAAAGCCCGATTAGCGTTGCCAGCTCCGCCAAACCTAAACACCAACCGATCGCCAGCAAAAACAGGTACTCCGGAATTTGATCGAATTTTGCGCACAGCTTCGTGAGTATGTTGGTTGAGACCCACCACGCAGAAGCGGCCAGCAGCGGTAAGCCCAATATCAAAACCACGGATTCGCCGAGTAGACTTTGGTGTTTTCCGGCGGCGTGTAGAGCCAGTAGTACAAGGATTGCCAGCATATCCTGAAGCAGCAAGATACTGATGATCACCTTTCCCATGCGTTGGTGGTGCAGGGCGCTGGTAGGCAGTAACTTGAGTGCGATAATGGTGCTTGAAAACATCATGGCCAAACCCAACATTGCACTGTCGAGGGTCGAGAAACCGAAAAGTTTGCCAACGATCAGGCCTGCGGCCCCGAATGCAAGAGAACTTAGTGCTGTTACCACCACGGCTTCGCGAAACATTTTAGTCAGCCCGGCGGGTTCTAAATTTAAGCCCAGCAAAAACAGCAGAAACAGAATGCCGATATTGGCAATATCAGCGATAAGCTCCGGATTCGAGACCATATCAAAGCCTGAAGGACCAAGCAGTGCGCCCAACACAATGTAGGCAATAGGGAGCGCTTGCCGAGCGTAAAGCGTGGCCGTTGCTATAACAGCGGCCCCGGAAAATACCAGGAATAGTGAAAATACGATGCTTGGCTCGTTGGTCATGCTTGATGGATTGGTTATTATGGTAGGGTTCTTTGCAATTATAGGCTGTGGCAGGGTATTCTTGTTCGGCTAAGCTTTAAGGCTTTTTTGTTAACCTGACTGTGCACGAAAATAACGTGCAATTGAAGATGTTTATGCAACAACTTATCGAGTTCATGGGTAATCACCCGCTTCTGTTTGTAGCGTTCTTTGCTACCTTAGGCATGCTGATTTTCACCGAATACAACCGTTTCTTCTCCGGAACCTCAGGACTGACCCCGTATGCGGCCACGCAATTGCTGAACGATGGCGAAGCCGTTTTTGTCGACGTCAGAGACGATGCCGAGTTTAAAAATGGGCATATCAAAGGTGCTCGGAATATGCCAGTAAGGAGCTTTGACCAACAGTTGCATACATTGGAAAAATTCAAAGAGAAGCCCGTCGTTGTTTATTGCGATAACGGTATGCGTACCCAGCGAATTTCAGCGAAATTGAAAAAACAGGGTTTCACCGATCTGAACACAATTACAGGTGGACTCACTGCCTGGGAAAAGGCTAATTTGCCGCTCGTTAACAAGTAAGCTGGAAAAATAATGTCCAAGCAAATCGTTATGTATGAATCAAGGCTCTGTGGTTTTTGTAGTGCAGCAAAAAGGTTGTTGTCGCAAAAGGGTTGGGAATTTGAAACTATCACGGTAGATGGTCAGCCAGATGTTCGGTCAAAAATGATTGAGCTCACTGGTCGTACATCGGTGCCGCAAATCTTTATTGGCGAAACGCACGTCGGTGGTTTTGATGATTTGGCCGAGCTGGAACAAAACGGCGAGCTAGACAGTCTGTATAACGCTGAGTAACAGCAATCAACTGAGTTGTTTAATTAAGAGCTAGAGAAAGCTCGCTCACTACCAATCTGGAAAATTCAAACACCATGGCAGAAAACGAAACGGGTGAAACGGGCGCGGCGGCGGGTACCGAAGCCGCAGAAAACCAGCAGTCATTTAAAATTCAACGCATCTATTTGAAAGACGTCTCTTTTGAATCGCCACTAACACCAAAAGTCTTTGCTGGCAGTGTTGATTGGCAGCCGCAAGTAGCATTGAATTTAAATACTGAAAGTACACGTCTTGAAAACAATATGTTCGAATGCGTGCTCAGCGTAACCGTAACTGTTAAGTTGGGTGAAGAAACCGCTTACCTGGCCGAAGTAAAACAAGCCGGCTTGTTTGTTATTGAGGGTTTTGAAGAAGGGCGTCTTGGGGCTATGTTAGGCAGTTTCTGCCCGAATCTGTTGTTCCCGTATTCGCGTGAAGCTATATCTTCATTGGTGCAAAAAGGTGGTTTTCCACAATTGCTACTGGAGCCGGTTAATTTTGATGCCTTGTATGCGCAGCATTTAGCGTCTGCCAAACAGAATGCGCCAGCACCAGAAACTTCGCAGTAAATTGCATTGTTCTGAGATGGCTTTTAATAGGTATTGACGCTCAATACGCTGATTGAGCTCTTTAGCTCTTTAGCTCTTTAGCTCTTTAGCTATTTAGCTATTTAGCTATTTAGCTTCCCAGTAAAAATTCATTCTGTCGCCAAGCTTCAAAAGCCACAATGGCGACAGAATTGGATAAGTTCAAACTTCTACTGTTTTCCCGCATCGGGATACGTATTCGTTGGGTAATACGCTCATCAAACAGCACGTCGTCGGGCAGCCCGCGCGTTTCTGGCCCAAAAATCAACGTATCGCCTTCTTTGAATGTCATTGAAGCATAATGTTGCGTCGCTTTAGTGGTGCACGCGAATAACTGGCTCTGTTCTACATTAATACCCGTGACGAAAGCGTCCCAGTTTGCGTGAACCTTGATGTTCGCAGCCTCGTGGTAGTCTAAACCTGCGCGCCTGAGCGCTTTTTCGTTTAACGAGAACCCGAGTGGCTCAATCAAGTGCAGCTGAAAGCCTGTGTTCGCACAAAGGCGAATCAGATTGCCGGTGTTCGGTGGAATTTCCGGCTCGAATAAAACGATATTGAACATGCTTAATGGGTATTTATGCGGTTTAGCTTGTTCTATATTATGCACAACATCAGGCAAAGGATTTCTATTTGATGAGCAATGATCCAAAAGCGTCGACCAATCGATTCTCTGATCGTGTGGCCAACTATACGTTATACCGACCGTCTTATCCGGCAACAGCACTCGATTGGCTGCTGGAAAAAGCCGCCCTCAACGCCTCTTCCTGCATTGCTGATATTGGTTCAGGCACCGGTAAATTCACCGAATTGCTAGTCAATAGAGGCCTGCGTGTTATTGGCGTTGAACCTAACGCGCCCATGCGGGCAGAGTCAGATCTCAGGTTGTCGAAGAATCCCAATTATTCAAGCGTGGGTGGTGGCGCTGAAGCAACGCTGCTGGATGTAAAAAGTGTCGATTTAATTGTGGCCGCGCAAGCCTTTCATTGGTTCGATTTAGAGAAAGCCAAAATTGAATTTAAACGTATTGCAAAGCCCGGGGCTGGCTTGGCTTTAATTTGGAATAGGCGAGACAGCGCTACAGAATTTCATAAAGCGTACGAGCAAGTATTATCTCAGTTGCCGGAATATTCAAAAGTAAAACATACGCGTATCACACCAGAATCGGTTGAAGCGTTTTACGGCGGAGCCGTGGAGCTTGCGGGCTTCCCTTACCAACAAAAGTTTGATCTCACATCGTTTAAAGGGCGCGTGTTCTCGTCTTCCTACACACCCAATGTTGACGAAAGCCATTACGCACAATTTAACGCCGATATCGAAAGCTTGTATGCCCAGTACGCTGAAGAAGAAGGTGTCGTTTTCAACTACATGACTGAGGTTTTCTTCGGGCGCATTGTGTAAAGCCTTGCCAGAGAGTTCTTTGCCAGATAGTGCTCTGGTGTAAATGGCTGTCACCGTTCAGCAGCAGTTGTCAGAGGTGCCACCTCTGTGGAATTTTCGGCATTACCAGCGCGACAATATGTTGACGATGTAAGCGCTTTTTCGCGCCAACTGCATCAAACTGATACTTACGTAAACCAAAACCTTGCTGTATCCCCACTTGCAAACTATGTTTATAGGGAGGCCGAAGGTATGTGGCATTCTCATTGCTGAAGAAGGCAACACAAGCGTGTTGTTTAGAAGGCGGGAATTGTTGGGTATGAATATCAATGAATCGAGTATTAGTGCTGACAAAAAGCATTACTATTCGTCATCGCAAGGTCCTTTTCACAACGCGAACAACATATTGATGTTCTTCGGTGGTGGTGGAAGAGGCGAAGTTGTCGAAACGATTATTCGTTCGCTTCGTATGGGCGATCCCATTATTACTGTGTGCGGTGAACGCGGCAGTGGCAAAACTATGCTCAGTCTGGTGTTGGCCGACAGGCTTAAGCATCGGTACAACATTATTCGTTATGATCATCCGCAGCTCACCGCGGCCTTGATGCTGCGCCACTTATTAATTGAAGTTTGTCCACCCGATGCTGAATTGATTAGTGCTAACAGTGCAGTCGATGGCGTAGGTGTTGATGTTCTTAGCGCAGGTGCACAGCGATTAACCGCAGCGCTTGGCAATGGCTCCCCGGGTGATAAGCCCTATTTGCTTTTCGTTGATACATCCGTTGATCTCGATAAACAAACATTGCAATTGCTTCACGACTTAATAGAAGCCCAGCCACAACAGAACCCTCCACTGCAAATAATATTGTTCCGTCGCGCTGATGGGCACGGGCAAAACCATCAAATTGCTGGTTACACTGACGCCAATACGATGGAAGATCACTACGTACTGCGCCGCTTATCGTTAAGTGAAATTACCGAGTACCTCCGGCATCATATGATGCTGTTCGATTTCAATCGCCGCGATGCCTTTACGCGCGAGATGGCTTACTTTATTGCAGATCGTTCGGAAGGCTTGTTTAGATCGATCAATACGCTGTCCAGAAATGCATTTATGCTCGCAAGCCTTGAAGATGCTGAGAGTGTATCGATGTCTCATCTGCTAACCGCTGGATTGCCATCGCGTGAACCGGAAATGCTTAAGCAAAATTTTGTTGTGCGACATCGTGCGGGGCTAGTCAGCTTATTGGGCTGCTCTGTATTGGGTGCGCTGACGTTGGTATTGTTTTTTTAATGTTCGTAAATTGATGTAGACACGCCATCGTCATAAAAAGACGTTCTTGTCTTTTTATGACGATGGCGTAGCTTGTTGGTATGGGTGTTATTAAACTACGTTGCATTGCCTCGGTTTCTTAAAATGTATTCTGATGTCACCCTGGCAATATCCGTTAATGACTCCAGGATAGATCCTGTTAAAGATCAAGTCGATGTAACAATCCGAGTAGGCGAGTTAGACGATAGCGATCTTGTCGCTGTTAGGCTAGGCACGGTAAAGCGAATAATAGCGGCGAGTCCCGCTTATTTAAAAAACCGCGGTACACCAACAACCATTGCTGATTTAGCAGATCACTCATGTTTATTACTTTCCGGTTTCTCTGAGCAAGCTGTTTGGCCAATGATTCAGAATGATGAGGTGATAAATGTAAAAGTTGATGGAACCGTGGTTTCTGATAGTGCTGACATTTTGTTGAATATGGCTATTGAGGGTGTTGGTATTATTAGATTGGGCGATTTTCTAGGGGAAGAGGCTTTAGCCAATGGCCAACTTCAAGAGTTGTTCGCTCAAAAGCATGACCCAGAGCCGAAACCATTATCGGCTTTAATTTCGCCTAATCGGCAGCATATCCCAAGAGTCAGGGCATTTATCGATTATTTAAAAACTGTTGTATAGATCGATGCACTTGCAAGGCTGTTCTTGCCTACCAGCTTGCCTTCCTGCTGGTTTGGCTACAAAGATAAGGCCTGCGCTTGCCTCGTTCTGGCAGATTCCTGCGCTGCCATGCCCATCATAACCGCGACCCAGCCATCGTGTAGTGACACTTCTGGATCTTGATTGCCCAGCACCGTTTGCTGGAAACCGAGGTGTTGGTAAAAAGTGGAGCCGTTGTGATCCCCTGCATCCAGTAGTTTTGGGTCCACAGGGATGTCCAACTCCAGCGCACCTTTTTTTACCCGTGGGCTAATAATCACTTTTGGGCTGGGTTCTGCGCCAAGGCTCTTATCCCAAAAACGCGATGGGCCGGGTATTTTGCATTCAATTTTACCGTCGCGACCTATCGCAGTTATCTCTTCCTGATAACGGGAACCTTCTGCAAACATGCAAAGTTCGAGCATCGCGCGAGCGCCGTTTTCAAAATTTACGATGACGTAGCCGTGGTCCCATATGTCCGGTTTTTCTCCGTTATAAGATTCTTCCAGATGGTTGTGTGCCTGGCCAGCTGAAGCCATAACGCTGCTTGGGTTTGAATTGATAACCAAGCGCATTAAATCGAAATAGTGGCAACATTTTTCAACTAAGGTGCCTCCGGTGTTTTTGTTAAAGCGATTCCAGTCGTTAACTTTTTCTAAAAACGGAAAGCGGTGTTCCCTAATGGTTAGCATGTTGACACCACCGGTAACGCTATCTACCTGCTCTAGTAGTTCAGCCAGTGGTGGCATGTAGCGATACTCCATCGCTACCCAAACCGGACAGGGGTAGGTTGCTTTAAACTCCGTAAGATAGTTTGCATCGGAAGGGTTGGTAAAGAGTGGCTTTTCAACCAGTATCGGTAATGGGCGAGTGTCAGCTATTTGTTTGAGTATGTCTACATGCGTAAAGTTAGGGCTTACAATGACTAAGCAGTCGATCATTTTTATAGCAAGTAGTTCTGCAATTGAATTGGGAAATACACAATCGGGTACCAGCTGTTTTGCAATTTTTTGCATTGCAGCGTTGGGTTCGTAAATCGCTACAACAGCTGTGTTTTCAAGCAACTTTATGTTCTTAATATGCTCTTGTCCCATCATCCCGCAACCGATGAGCGCATAGTGTATTGTTTTCATGTTGGGTATAAATCTGCGTAACATTTTTACTGTGTTTTAGGCTATTGGTTTGCTGTGAGTTCGCCACAACATGATTACGCAGCGCCTACAAAACGACCGAATTGTCCGCCTACAAACATGAGTGGGTCGCCGCCGAAGTTGATAGCGCGTAGAACTTTACCAACTACGATTGAGTGATCACCGCCATCGTGCGACATAACGCGTTCGCATTCAAAGCGAGCTATACATTTTTCCAGCAGTGGTACGCGGTTGTCGCTCCAACGCCAGGTGCAATCGTTAAAGCTTTGTGCATTGCGAGCGAACTGTTTGGCCAGCTCACCTTGCGAATGGTCTAACACATGTATTGCATAGTGTTTGGTTGATTCAAATTGTTGGAACCGGCTTGAGGCTTTCGCCGGTGACCAAAGCACTAAAGCAGGGTCTAGCGATACAGAAGAAAACGAATTAACGGTGATCCCTAAAGGCGTATCCCCGTCAGCTGTGGTGACGATAGTGACGCCCGTGCCAAATTGACCCAAAGCGTTACGGAAGTCTCTCGAATTTTCGGCTGTTGGGACAAATTCAGCTACATCGTTCATGGTGTCGTCGTTCATAGCTCTTGCTAGTGTTGAATTAAAGCTCATGGTTAAGGCGCCTCTAGTTTGAGCGGATACACGTTTTCTGCAATTTATAGCACTTATTTGATAATGAATCAATAGTGTATCAATTATATCAATGGTATATCAATGCAGTCAACGCATACTCGTCGCATTGATTGAATTTGGGCGCTCATCGGCGTTTCGGAAAGCAGGAGAGTCGCTGGCTAGCCAAGACGTAGCTTGTCAGTGCCAATCTGGCTAATTTTGGCTGCTTATTTCATTTCTAAATTTAAATAAATAATGGGTTGCGTTTTTTCGAGCAGTCGCGTTATTCTTTAGTCGCTGCACGGAATGCGGTAGTTAGT
>CALDTX010000133.1 GCA_937923565.1 uncultured Granulosicoccaceae bacterium
GTTCAAATACTTGCAGTCCAAGCGCTTTAACTGAATCCTCTCCCGCTTGGTTTTTATTTGTGATTACCCCAACACTGGCTTTGTTGGAGTCGAAGTAGCGTTCGGCTACGCGTTGCAAGTCTGCCACTTTAACGTTGATGATATTTTGTCTGAACGCTTGACGTACATCCGCTGTTCGGCCGAATAAGTCGCTTTGAAATGCCGATCGTGCCTCACCAGCCGGTGAGCCCGGTTTATCCAAACTACTAACCACATTCAGTATGGCTTCTTCCAGTTCTTGCGGCTGATGCTGTGTTGACTTCAGCCATTCGATTGATTCATCAAAATCGTTCAGTGTTTGCACCAATCTAGGATCTCGATACGAATAAAATCTAAATGATGCAGAATCGGAATCATATGATGCGCCTCCACCATAGGCGCCGCCGGTTTCGCGTATAGCTCGGTGCAGAAACCCGTTGCGTAAGAACGGTCCAAGTACAGCAAGGGCTGCTGAATCTTCGTGTGCGGACGGCACCGCTTCATAAGCCTTTGCGCAGAAATTAACATCTGTGCTGGTTTGCCAAAGCTCTAGACGCTGTTCCCGAATCGCCTGAGCCTGATACGGCTGGAAATTAGCCGATTGGTTAGATTGAAAAGCTTGCGCAAGGCCTTTCTCAA
The DNA here is from genome assembly GCA_937923565.1 of uncultured Granulosicoccaceae bacterium. Classification (GTDB taxonomy): domain Bacteria; phylum Pseudomonadota; class Gammaproteobacteria; order Granulosicoccales; family Granulosicoccaceae; genus Granulosicoccus. The sequence continues at coordinate 658 of CALDTX010000133.1, forward strand.
CATTGGCCAAATTTTCTGCTTCAGAGACAACCATGAACTGACGCGGCGTGTTTTGCATGATGTCTGCAATCGCTTGAAGCTTTTCGCACAGTAATTTCAGTTCTTTAGGGTCATCCAGTGTGTCGTCGCGTTGTTTAAGTGTTTTGATGCCCAGCAGCCCCGATTGCTCGTGTGCAATTTTTGAATTTGGGCTCATACCGCTTGCTGCAGCTGTCATCGCCAAAGAATGACCACTTCCGGTGACGCTTTGCTCACGGGCGGCTCTTACCTGTGCAAACAATTCGCGGATGCGCGTGGTTTCGTCGAACTTAACATTGCACAGCGTATCGTTTAACAACGCTGCCAGTGCATCTGAATTGCGCAGTAAGGCTTTGCCTCGCAACATCAAATAGGCTGACACTTTCTGTTCGTCGTTACGGTCGCCTCTGCGCATAATGTGCGCACTGATACCGCCAGTGATCTGGGCTTGTAATGCTTGAGTTTCGAGATAGTTGCGTCCGCCTGAGCCAAGTTCTGCCATAAAGCCTGAATAAATAGGCAAAAACGGCGATAAATCGTCTGGTAATTCCGGGAGCTCTGCCAACACGTGTTGATAGACCAGGCCATTGGTGCCCTGTGCATAGCGGGTAATCGGTGCCGAAGCAATCTCACCAACGGTGTTCTCAGGGATTGTCAGGTCTGATGGGATGTCTTCGAGCGTAACTTTCGGCAGGATGTCGGGATCGTCCTCGAGTACTTGCCGCTCTGCTAATGCCTTGGATAGTGACATTATTTCTTGCGCTTGTTTTTTATCCAGCGCGCTTTTCATTTTTGCCAGTTTGCTCTTTTCGAGCTCGTTTCGTCTGTCAGCTATTTGACTGTCTGGCTTTAGCGTTAATCGAACCTTGTGCGCATTGTTAAGTAGCAGTCGCTTCACTAATGAAGGGATAAAATCGGGATTGCTTGCATCGGCCCTGAGGCGCTCTAATGCCGGATCCAGATCCAGTGAAGCGATGGTGTCGCCACGGAGCATGGCTGAAGACAGGCCACTAAGGACAAGTTGGAGTCCAAACGGCATACCATCGCCTCGAATTTCTCGTTGACTCAGCTCAAGCTGGTGTAACACTGCATCAATTTGCTCCTGCGGTACGCCTGTTTCAGCCACTTTTTCAAGTACCCCGATAATCAACGCCTCAGTTTCAGCCGCGCGTTCAGGGCGAGTACCGTCCAGACCACATACAAAAACCATTTCGAGCGCACTGTCTTCTACACCGCATAAAGGTGAGGGCGCTGTACCTAAATCAGTTTGCTCCAGGGCTTGCATCAGTGGGGATGCACTGTTATCGAGCAAGACACTGGATAACAGGTGCGCTCGTAGACGTTCATCGAGATCGATGCTCTCACCCAGTAACCAGCTAAGCACCACATGGGTTTTATCGGGGTTTTCGTCGTCGCTTGCGTAACTCTCTTCCACGTTGATTGCCGATGTTAATCGGTGAGCCGGGGCTACGGATATGGTGCGATCAAGTGGCTCGAAGCGTTTTAAGGCCTGTGTGTCGAATCGTTCTTGAAGCTCGGCAGCTGGAATATCGCCATAGGTCATCAGCACGGCATTGCTGGGGTGATAGTGCGTTTTATAAAAGTTGAGTAATTGCTCATAGCTTAAATCGGTAATCGCTTCCGGGTTACCACCGCTGTTGTGGTGGTAAGTATTGTTTGGAAACAGGTATTTACTCAGCGATTGCCACAAGACACTGGTGGGGGAGCTCATCGCACCTTTCATCTCATTAAATACGACACCTTTGTAAACCAGATCGGTTGTTGCATCATCGGGATTTTCAAATTCAACGCGATGGCCTTCTTGCATGAAGTCGAGTTTGTCGAGCCGTGAAAAGAAGACAGCGTCCAGATAGACATCCAAAAGGTTGAAATAATCTTTACGGTTTTGGCTGGCGAACGGGTAGGCCGTCCAGTCGCTGGCCGTAAAGGCATTCATGAAGGTGTTCAGAGAGCGGCGAATCATCATAAAGAAGGGGTCGCGTACCGGGTACCGTTCACTGCCGCATAAGACGGTGTGCTCCAGGATATGGGCAACACCTGTGGAATCGGTGGGAATGGTGCGAAGCCCTACCAAAAATACGTTTTCACGGTTATCTGCTGCCAAATGGATGTGTGGAGTACCAGTTTTTTTGTGACGGAATTCAACAACATCAATGTTCAAAGATTTTATTTGAGCGCTTCTGATGTGCTCAAAAGAGGGATGATGCGACATGATATTCATTATTTGTTAGTGCTCCATAGCGCTGACAGCGTTCAATTGATCTTTCACAGTATATGCCGCGATTGCGCGAACAGGGCCTTAAAATACCGGGCTTGGCGTTCAAAGGTTTCGTCAACGGGCCGATAACAGGTTATCAAGCGACGCCGTTGTATCGGTCTGGCGAATATGTTTCGCCTATGGTGGTAGCCAAAACTGTGAAAACATTAATAATTCTAATAGCGATGGTCGTTATGGGGGCAGGAGCCCTGCATTCTTACCAGAAGCGCAATTTGCTGATTCAGGCGGCTCTTTATTCAGAGGGCTTCAATCTCAGCGAGTCGGTAAAAGTGCGCGTGGCCGATCACTATGTGCAACATGGGGTCATGCCTCATGATAATCAAAGTGCGGATCTACCGCCTGAGAAAAGTATTTATGGCACCAGTGTAAAACGCGTGTCTGTGAATCGCAGCGGCGTGGTTCTGGTGGATTTCGAAGAAGAGATCGGTGCTTTGTCGATGATTTTTTCGCCCTCAATCAGCCCGGTGTCCGGCGTTGTAACCTGGCGTTGCACAAGTGACACTATCGATCCTGATGTGCTGACCCTGCTGAAACCCCGTTGTGATTGGACAGCCGCCACTAAAGAGGGGCGTCTGCTCAATGCCATAGCTAACAGCCAAGAGGACGAAGTCGCGAGTTTGCTGGCACAAGGCGCCAACCCTGACGGTGTGGTTAATGGCAACTCGCCTTTGATGTTGGCTGCCAAAGTGGGCAATACCGCGATTGTTAAATTATTGCTGGAGCGCGGCGCAAGCGTTGATAACAATGCGCTAAATTCAGAACGCCGCACGCCATTGATGGTGGCGATCACCAGCAACAATGCCGATATCGTTAGTGCGTTGCTGGCGCAAGGCGCATCTGTGACTCGACGCGATTACAAAGGGCTGACGGCACAGGATCATGCGGTAAATACCGACAGGCGTTTGGGAGGCGAACGCTATGAGCTGATGGTGCTAGCCCGACTTAATCCAAATTTCGCAGGCAAGCCAAAGCTTAAAAATTCAGTAGGGCGCTCCGACTCAGAACAGATGACCCATTTAATTGGTTTGTATGATGAATACCGCCAAGCAGCCAATGATTGTCATATTCAGCGACTCTCAAGATTACTGGCCACTGAGAACGACTTTAACGCCAAAGAATTGATCGACGGTGAACCGCTGTTTAATCACATCACGAAACCTGCTTGTCGTGAAACATTGGCGCAGTTTATAAAAACGAAACCGTCTTACCAAAAATCGTTGGATGCAAAAGTTAATCAGGCGGCGGTGCAATGCAACGTGAAATTAGTTGATGAGCTGCTTAGCGATAATGACAACATTAACGTGCTTAGCAGCGATGGTCGTCAATCGATAGTGGAAAGAAGTGTCAGTTCTGGTTGTGCAAACCTTGTATCCTTTCTAATCAGACGTGAGAATTTGTCGGGTGAGTTGTCTGATAATTTGTTGATGCAGGCTATTCGTCAGGCACCGCAGTCATCGGTTTTGAATTTAGTGGGCGTGTTAATAGAAGCAGACATCGACACCAATGTTCAAGACAAACAAGGCCAAACAGCGCTTGCCGCTGCAATTTCTTTAGAACAGCCGGTGGTTGCAAAGTACCTGGTTGATGCGGGTGCTCAAGTAAATGCACCCACAATGAATAAATCGTACCCGTTAATCGAGGCTACTAAAAAAGGTTATAACCATCTTGTGACACAGCTAATCAGACAAGGTGCTGATATTAATCAAAAAGACAGTATGGGTAGAACGGCGTTATTGGCAGCAGTTGCGAAAGGCGATCAACGTTTAGTGGATACCTTACTGAGATCGGGTGCTAATGCATTGCTCAAGGATCAAAATGGCATTAACGCTGTGATCCTTGCCGAAAGTAAAAACTACCGACAGATATACACCCAGCTTACGGCTAGCGCATCTAATTGAACTGGCTTTAGTTTAAGCGCATTGCAACCGTAGTGGTTGCAATGTGTGCTTAAGGTGCTAGCTCGATAGTGCCCATCACAGACGGATTTAAATAACTGGTGTCGGTATCCTGCCCGTTGCGTGCTGGATGAAACCACCCCCATTTGCTGTCTCGGGGACCACCATTATCATCATCGTTCAATTGCAACTCAAAACCGAAGGGCACACCAGGTACAACGCCAATGCTGCTGAGTTTTATACGAATTTCGTAAACGTCTTGTTCCCACTTTTTTACCCGAATGCCATCAGGCCCAACGCCTGGGCCGGTGGCAAATTCGAATTCGATACCGGTAGTGGGTGAGCCCGGACCATAAGCAAAGCGACCATCAGTATGATTGTTTGCATCTGAGCTGTTGAGCTTTAGCAGTGGCATCAGCACATGGTAATCGTCAGCATCACCCCATGTCGGTAGCTTTGAATTATCACCATCGATAAACAATTCAACAGAATCATCATTCCAGCTTTGTTGAGAATCGCTTTTGCGTGCCCCAACATCATCGGACAGTAGTAGCACATACAAATACTCACCGTCATGCATGGCCGCCCAACTGCGCAATGCGCTGCCGTTGTCGGAGTCGGCTTCGACATCAATCATTAAGTTGGATAAGGTTAATGCGTTACCGTTGCCGTCTGTTTGCGTGGCGTTGGCCCATTCGTTAACAAGGATTCCTGCATTGTTCAATTCTGCGCCGATACCGTCGATCACTGGGGCCGAATTGTTTGCGATGCGCGGGATAATTACCTGAGAAGGCGCTAACAATACGTTGTTGCTTGATCCGTTTGTACCATTGTTTTCGGTATTGCCAGCTGAGTTGTCAGCGCTGGTATCGGTATTGTTGGAATTACTGTTAGCGTTGTTGTCGCTTGTGTTGTTATCAGTAGTTTGGTTATCAGAGCCGCTGTCTGATGGTGCGTTAAACGGGTCTGTGTTGTTTTGGCGTTCGTCTAAATTTGAAACGGAATCGCCATCGGTGTCCAGATTGTAGTTGTAATTTTGCGTGTTGATGTTCAACGTAAGGCCGGTGTCTTGAACAAACACAGAATCTGACCATTGCGCCAATGGCAGCTCTCTATTGCCAATGGTTTCGATCCATTCTACTTCAACATTGTATTGCGCATTGGCTTGCACTTGGATAGTACCGTTCCACTGTGAGTCCCCGTTGCTCTGCATGACAATGAACGTGTTCTCGTTCAGGCGAACCACCGGGCGAACTTGATTCAAATCAACGGCCCGAACCTGTACGACTTTGTTGGGCGGGCTAAGGCTTAAGTTCGGCGCATTTTCGGTATCGCTGGCAAATTCTGACTGACAGGCTCCAAGCAATAGAGAACACAGTAATAATGCACCAAGCCGTGCAGGTTTATAAGCCGGTTGCAAATTGACTAACATAATCAAGAACCCGGTTGAGCAATGTTTATGGTTAAAGGAACAGTGGGTCTGCTGCCTGAATCGCCGCTGTCGCCACCGCCACCAGCGGAGGCTAATGCCCCTAACGCAACCACCCCTAAAGCGATATGCCACCATTTGATTGAGGCTGCGCTTTGTGTAGGCTCGGTATTAACGGTTTGTTTACTCACTACAACCGGTTCAATAACTCGAGGTTCAAACGTAACGATCTCTCGGCGATAGGGATCGAAGGCGTAACCTTCAACCGTTCTATTACCACTTTCGTCGCGTGCCTGGATGTAGTATTCAAACGCACGTAAATCGTTTGCTTGGGTACGCACAGTGGCGCTGTAATAGGTGGAGTCTCCAATGATTGTCATCGGTATTGGCGTAAATGGCGACTGGCCTGCACGTCGGTAGTACAGCGTGACGTCTTTAAGATTACGGTCATCGGCCACTTGGGCTGTGAAAACCTGCGCATCGCCAGCCACAGCTTCGGCAATGGCCTCAAATTCAATGATGGGCGCTTGAATGTCGGGCGCTGTTTGAGCGTAACCCGGGCTTACCTGAAGCAGAACCAGCAGTAAGCTCAAGCACACTGTTATTAGTCGTTTTGCCAATGCCATGAGGGTAGAGGGTCCGAATAAGAATCTATACGGGCAGTATAGAAACCCAACAGAATAGTGTCGTGAACAGAACGGCGCTTTTGCTCAAGTAAAAAGTTATCTGCGTCGCATTCTGGCTTACAAAAAGGTAGCTGGTGCAGTTAGAATGCCTTGGCCCTTTGACTTGCCACATCAAGAGTAATTTATATGCCTTTGGAAATGAATCGTGAAGTATTTATCACTTGCGCCGTAACTGGTTCAGGTGGAACGCAGGATAGGTCGCCACAGGTGCCGCGAAGTCCAAAGCAAATCGCAGACAGTGCTATTGATGCAGCAAAAGCTGGCGCCGCTGTTGTGCACTGCCACGTCAGGGATCCTGAAACTGGCACGCCGTCTCGCAATCCTTCGTACTACCGCGAAGTGACCGACCGCATTCGCGATGCCGATGTCGATTGTGTGCTTAATTTAACCGCTGGAATGGGTGGCGATTTAGTACTCGGCTCTACCGATAAACCCTTACCGCTTAATTCAGCCGCTACTGACATGATCGGTGCTGAAGAGCGCCTCGCTCATGTGGCTGAGTGCTTGCCTGAAATCTGCACGCTCGATTGCGGCACCATGAACTTTGCAGAAGCTGACTACGTCATGGTTAACACGCCCGGCATGCTCCGTGATATGGCAGCTCGCATCAAAGCGCTGGGCGTACGAGCAGAAATTGAGGCATTCGATACTGGCCACCTGTGGTTTGCCAAGCAATTGGTTAAGGAAGGTTTAATCGAAGACCCGGTATTAGTTCAATTATGTATGGGTGTGCCTTGGGGTGCCCCTGATGATCTAAATACGTTAATGGCCATGGTTAACGCGGTGCCTACGGGTTGGACATATTCCGCGTTTGCATTAGGTCGCAATGAAATGCCAATGGCAGCAGCTGCTGTTTTGGCAGGTGGTAATGTTCGTGTTGGTTTGGAAGATAACCTCTACCTTGATAAGGGCGTATTAGCCACTAATGCACAATTGGTTGAGCGCGCTGCAAACATCGTAACGAATATGGGGGCACGTGTTATCGGCCCTGCCGAGGTGCGTGAAAAACTGCAACTGCAAAAACGTTCGCCGGTATAAAACCCTAACATCAGGAATTTCGCTTCAGTGAGCAATACAACAATGAGTACAAGTGCATCAGCAAACACCGTAGCGATTATTGGCGGTGGTGTTATTGGCGGCGGTTGGGTAGCGCGCTTTTTACTGCATGGCTGGAACGTCAATGTATACGATAAAGACCCAGACGCTGCTGATAAAATAGCCGCTGTTTTGGATAATGCGCGCTTATCGTTACCGGCGATTGCTGATGTCGAGCTGCCTCAGGAAGGCACGCTAAACTATTGCGACTCATTGGAAGCGGCAGTAAGTCAGGCTCAATGGATTCAAGAGAGTGTGCCAGAGCGATTAGATATTAAGCACAGCGTCTTGCAAGCAATCGAAAACCATGCGTCTGCTGACGCTCTTATCGGAAGTTCGACGTCCGGTTTTACCCCAACAGAATTGAAACAGCCACTAAAACGACCGAATCAATTGTTTGTGGCTCATCCGTTTAACCCGGTTTATCTATTGCCTTTAGTTGAATTGGTTCCGGGTGAAACGTACGACGACGTACAGCTGGGCCGTGCTATGGACATTCTCACCAGCATTGGTATGAAGCCATTGCACGTACGGGCGGAGCTTCCGGCGCATATTGCTGATCGTTTTTTGGAAGCCGTTTGGCGTGAAGCTTTATGGATGATAAAAGACGACGTGGCAACCACCGGAGAAATTGATGATGCCATACGTTTTGGTTTTGGGTTACGTTGGGCACAGATGGGGCTTTTCGAAACTTACCGCATCGCCGGGGGAGAGGCCGGTATGGCGCATTTTATTGCGCAGTTTGGTCCCTGTTTGAGTTGGCCATGGACAAAACTTATGGATGTGCCTGAACTGGATGATGCACTAATTAAAAAAATTGCCGATCAATCTGATGCTCAGTCTGGTCATTTTAGCATTAGAGAACTTGAGCGTATCAGAGACGATAACTTAGTCGGTATGATGCAAGCTTTAAAGGCGCGTAATTGGGGAGCAGGTGCTTTACTGAATGAGCACGATAAACGCCTGCAAGCTTTGGCTTCTATAACACCTGTAAAGGATGCATAACTGATGGACTTTTCTCTGTCTGAAGAACAGCAACTTATCGTAGACACGGTAAGAACGTTTGTTGAAAAAGAAATTTACCCGCACGAAGCGATGGTTGAAAAAACCGGTGAAGTGCCGGAAGAAATTGCCCAACATATTCGCTCAGAATGTTTAGCATCTGGTTTTTATGCGGCTAACATGCCTGAGTCTGTTGGCGGTGGTGGTTTAAATACCTTGGACTTTACGTTACTCGAACGAGAACTCGGTCGGGGTTCAATGGCGCTCACACATTTTTTTGGACGTCCGTCTGGCATTCTGATGGGCTGCAACAGCGAACAAGCAGAGCGTTACTTACTGCCCGCTGTGCGTGGTGAACGTTTAGATGCATTGGCAATGACAGAACCCAATGCAGGTTCTGATGTGCGCGGTATGCAATGCATGGCCAAGCCTGACGGCAAAGACTGGATAGTTAACGGCACTAAACATTTTATTTCACATGCGAACGTGGCTGATTTTGTTATTGTTTTTATTGCCACTGGCGTTGAAAGCACACCCAGAGGCGAAAAGAAATTGATCAGCGCCTTTTTGGTAGACAGAGGAACACCAGGTTTTGAAATTTTGCCGGGTTATGAATCGGTGTCGCACCGAGGTTATAAAAATTGTGTTTTATCCTTTAATAACTGCCGATTAAGTGGCGAGCAAATTTTAGGTGAGGTTCACAAAGGCTTCGACTTAGTTAACGAATGGCTGTATGCCACACGGCTTACCGTTGCTACCAACTGCGTGGGCAGAGCCAGGCGGGTTTTTGAAATGACACTGCCTTATACGGCAGAGCGAAAACAGTTTGGACAGCCGATAGGTCGCTTCCAAGGTGTGTCGTTTCAATTAGCCGATATGATTACTGAAATTGATGCGGCCGAGTGGTTAACGTTATCTGCCGCTTGGCGATACGATCAAGGCCTCAATGCGAACCGCGAAATTGCCAGTGCGAAGGTTTTTGCCACGGAAATGTTAGCTAAAACCACCGACACCGCCATTCAATTGTTTGGCGCCGTGGGTTTAACCAACGATTTACCGTTAGAGCGCTTTTGGCGTGATGCACGCGTTGAACGTATTTGGGATGGTACGTCTGAAATCCAGAGGCATATTATAGGGCGAGAGCTGTTACGTCCTTTAGGTTGTTAGTTTGGCCACTGGCTATGGCCGATCCACTTAAACGACTCATTCAGCCTAAGTCCATTGCCGTTTTTGGCGGCACTTGGGCGCATAGCGTTATTGAGCAATGCCAAAAAATGGGGTTTGCTGGTGACATATGGCCAGTGCATCCCAGCAAAAAAACCGTGTTGGGGTTGCCGTGTTTTGCCTCTATCGATGCATTGCCTGCACCGCCTGATGCAAGCTTTATTGGTGTTAACCGCGATGCAACCATCGACATCGTGCGGCAATTGTCGTCCATTGGTGCAGGGGGTGCAGTGTGTTTTGCGGCCGGGTTTAGCGAGGCAGCAAAAGAAGATAGCAGTGCTGTAGAACGCCAACAAGGGTTACTCCAAGCGGCGGCGTCTATGCCTATACTTGGCCCGAATTGTTATGGCTTTATTAACTATCTTGACGGCGCACTACTTTGGCCAGACCAACACGGTGGTCAACGCGTTCAAAGTGGCGTTGCGATACTAACGCAATCGTCCAACATAGCCATCAACTTAACCATGCAAACCCGTGGTTTGCCTATTGCCTATGTACTAACGGCTGGCAATCAAGCGCAAGTGTCCTTGGCACAACAAGCGGTGGCGGTTTTACAAGATGATCGCGTAACCGCATTGGGTTTGCACATAGAAGGGTTTTCGGATATTCGTGAATATGAAGCGTTGGCTGAGCTGGCGCAAGCGTTGGATAAACCGATTGTTGCTATAAAGGTCGGTAAAACGGAAACTGCACGCCGGGCGTTGGAATCTCACACCAGCTCAATGACCGGGCAGGATACTGCCGCCGATGAATTTTTACGTCGATTGGGTATTGGCCGGGTTGAATCGTTGGCCGTTTTTTTGGAAACGTTAAAAGTGCTGCATTTGCGTGGCACGTCGATGGGGTCAAGGTTGTTATCCATGAGTTGCTCTGGTGGAGAAGCGTGCTTAATGGCAGACGCTGTCCTAAACACCGGACTCAACTACCCTGAATTAACGGCAACACAAACCACACAACTGCGGCAGGCATTAGGGCCTCGAGTCGCGTTAGCTAATCCGCTCGATTACCACACCTATATCTGGAACGACCAAGACGCCATGCGCGCTATGATGAGTGCAATGCTCGCTGTTGAGGCTGATCTTGCAATTTTGGTTTTGGATTTTCCGCGTGTTGATCGATGCAGCTTTGATAGCTGGGACGTGGCTATCGATGCTTATTTGGAAGCGGGTAAGCACTGGCAAGGCACGTTGGCCGTGTTGGCCTCCATGCCTGAAAACATGCCGGAATTTATAGCCGATAAATTAATGGCTGAAGGTGTGTTGGTTATGTGTGGTTTGCACGATGCCATGCAGGCCGTTAATTGTGCACAAACTATTCGTCAGTACAAACAACAAAGGCAAACAGCGCCACCCGAACCCGTTTGGCTATCCAGTGCGAATAGCACGATGGAGAAAGCGATCGATTCGATAGAGCTTATTGATGAGGCCAAAGCGAAACAGTTGCTGGCACAACACAAAATAGCTGTGCCGTTTGGTATTAGTTTAACGGGTGAACAGTGCGCAACGGCTGATACCGTGAGCGCTGCGTTAAGTCAGGTTGAGTTGTCGGCACCACCGTATGTCGTTAAGCGACTAGGATTAGCGCACAAGAGTGAACACGATGGCTTGGTGTTAGGTGTTGACTCGCAAGCGGCGCTTATAGAGCAGGTTATTCGACTCGGTGCAGCGCAAGGTTGTCTGGTAGAACAACACATTCAGCAGATAGTGTACGAACTGTTGGTGTCGGTGGTGAGCGATCCTGTACACGGCCTGTTGCTATCGGTGGGTGCTGGTGGCGTTACCACCAATCTACAGCAGGATATCGTTCAAGCTTTGCTGCCAGTACGGAAAGACTGCTTGCAACCGTTACTGAGCAAGTTGCGTTGTTACCCGATATTAGAGGGCTACAGAGGGCAAGCAGGCATTGATATGCAGCACCTGTTTGATCTTATAATGCAAATTCAAACGCTGGCGTTGGCATTGGGTGATAAGCTGGTTGAGCTTGAGCTAAACCCCGTGTTGTGTACCACGCA
>CALDTX010000134.1 GCA_937923565.1 uncultured Granulosicoccaceae bacterium
TAATTGTTAACCAAAGTCAAATAACTATTAGTAAACACTTCTTTAAATGAAGACCAGCTGGAAAACGAATAATTCGAGCCCCAGTTATAACCGTCTAAGGATGTCCAATCGACGAACTCGTCACCGGGATAGTATGCCGTAAAGTCGTCGTAATCATCGATACTGACAAAGTTCGCACTCCAAATCCAGTCAACGTATTCATTCACACCAATTTGAGTAAATTTGTCGTGTATATGCTGCCATGCAGCGATAAAAGATGCAGGGGTATTAGAATACGGATACCAGTTGCCGTTGAACTCATGAGCAAAGCGTATGGCAACTCTAGGCCTATCGGTTTCAGGGTAAAGCTCAATCCAACCTTTGAGCCTGGTGCCCCAAAGCGTAATGTAGTCGTCCCATTGACCCAAAACAATTTCAGGTAGTAGATTATCCTGACGTCGGGATAAATCCACTGGCATCCAAGAAATCATCGGCATGGCTCCTTCAGCAACGACATTACTGGCTTGCCAATATAGATTATCCCAATCATGACTGAATCCTGAAAACACATTCACATACGCCAGATCCACTGGCACAACATCGTTAAATTCACTGATTGAGGCGCGCGACCAGCCATCATGTAAAACCGAAGCGCCAAGCATAACGTCAGCATGGGCAAAAGAAGAAATCGCTTGTGCACAATACAGTGCAGTACCCACTATAAGTGGATATATTTTTTTTCGCATAAAAAATTAACTCTTAACTAGATGAATAAATAGAATGAACTAAACGCTGAAAACAACCGATCGAAAGTACCGCTCCTATTCAGAGATAAATAGCAATCAGACAACTACTGAGAATCCAAAATTAGTTGGATAGTAGCCATGGCCACTGCATTAGCTACCTATGTTTCGGCTAGCGAATATGGCAAATGCAATCGCAGCAGGTTACTTGGGTGTAAAACGGATCACATTTAGCAGGACATACAGCATTAAGTATGTACCCGAGTTGCCACTACCACTGGTATGCATGCCAATCTATTCGATACGACCACCGCTACCAATGATGCCCCTATATCAGTTCTGATTATTGACGATGATGAAGGGTATCGGTTTGTATGCCAACGTTACTTGAAGTCGAGCGCAGCCGTACAATATAACGTAACCACAGCAGGCAGTACCAAAGAGGCGTTTTCCGCTTGCTCAAAGACACAATTTGACTGCATCATTGTCGATTATCGTTTGGACAACGTTACTGGCACAGACGTTATAGAATCTTTGAAGCATGTGCTCGGAGAAGTTCTACCCCCAACCATTGTGTTAACCGCTGACGATGGAAAACAACCAGCCATTGACGCCATTCGTGCGGGCGCTTGCGATTACCTAAGCAAGCGTGTTATTACAAAAAAAGCACTGCGGCGTGCGATAAAAAACGCGGTTGAAAAAAGGCGGTTGCAATACATGATTTTGCAACGGCGCGAGGAACTCCATCAGGCTAATACACAACTTGCCAAACGCAACGAAGAGATACAACGCTTCTACCATACCGTTTCGCACGAAGTACGAACACCGCTCACGGCTATACAAGAGTTTATTTCACTGGTGAATGATGGCGTTATGGGTGCTGTTTCGGAAGAGCAATCTGAAATGTTGAACTACGCGCTGGAAAGCTGCGAACAAATTAGAACACAGTTTGATGATCTATTAGAATTAGCACAATTTGAAACCGGAAAAATTTCAGTTGAGTTAAAGCCTAATAACATAAACCCCATTTTAAACCGCTGTGCTTTGGCAGCCAAACCCAGCGCAAACAATAAAAACATTAACCTGCATTTCGAAAAAGCCAACACCGACTTTATCGTGCTGATGGATAGCAACAGAATTGCTCAGGTTGTGTCTAACTTACTCAACAATGCAATAAAGTTTACACCACTCAACGGCAATATTTTTATCAACACTAAAACAGTTGACCACGATAGTGGCAAGTTATGTGTATCCATTGAAGATACCGGCTGTGGCCTTTCGGAGTTTGATCAACAAAAGGTATTTGAACGTTTATATCAGGTTACTCCTGCTTCCGAACATCAGGATGAAACCGGCATGGGCCTCGGACTAAACATCGCTTCTGAGATCATGAGCCGACACAACAGTCGCTTAACGGTTTCCAGTGTTTTGGGCCAAGGCAGCACTTTTAGCTTTGAGCTGGCAATTTGCTCATCATAACCAACCGTTAACCATCAAATTTTTACAGTGCTGAATTTATGAAAAAGCAAAACAACCAAACGTTAGACAGTGGGTCTGACATGGACGATCTACATAAAATTTTGCATGACTTACGCGGCCCGATTATAAACATCGATGGATTGAATCAAGAGATGCAGGACTCGCTAACGGAGCTGCACAAAGTGTTGCAAAACTACTCCGACCAGCTTCCGGAAGCCTTCCTGCAACAGATGCTGGAATTAATGCACGATGATTTGCTGCCTTGCTCCATACTAATGGATAAGGCAACAACGCAATTGCATTCGCGTGCAGACTCTATTGAAGCTGTAACGCAGCTTTAACAAAGAAGTCTTCACTACCAAAATTTCCAGACTTAAGTGCAAGAACCAGCGCTTTCCCTGCGCGCAAAGCAGGCACACCGGGGTCGATTTCCGGGCCAATACTCAGTTGATCCAACTGCAACCCTGTAACCACCGCACCGGAAGTTTCGCCACCGGCGGTAATAATACGCCTTACGCCTTGACGAACGAGCAACTGAGCAAGTGCCGAGAATAAGGACTCCATGGCTTTCGATGATTTTTCGAGACCGTATTTTGCTTGAATAGCAGACACATCTGCCGGAGAGGCAGAGCTATAAACAATTGGAATACCTTCAGCACTATTAACCCATTGCCAAAGCTGTTGGATATCGAGCTTACCTTTAATGCATTCTTCAGCATCGATTTTATAGCCGGGGTTCGTTTGCAGATGGTATTCAATCTGTTGCCTTGTGGCCGTAGAACAAGAACCTGACAACACAACGCACTTTCCATTTTCTCCTTCCCAAGCTTGTTGTTTGCCAGTAATTTTCCCAGCCTTTTCAAAGTTCTTTGGCAAGCCCAAAGCAACACCTGACCCGCCTGTTATTAAAGGCTCGTTTTGCGCGGCTTCGCCAATCGATAGTAAGTCTTGATCGGTGATAGCGTCTATCACTATCAATCGATGAGAATTTTGCTCCTGCACTATTAACGACTGTTTGATTTTATCAGCACCTTGTGCAACATCGACATAAGGTACGTGACCCACGGATAATTGACTTTGCCGGGCAAGGCATCGACGTAAGTCAGGGTCTTGCATGGGCGTTAGCGGATGATCTTGCATACCACTTTCACTGAGAAGCCTATCGTTAACAAACAGATGCCCCTGATAAATTGAACGCCCGGTACCTGGAAAAGCAGGACACACAATAACTCGCGTTGCTTGTAAGGCTGAAGCAAGTGCATCACATACGGGCCCGATATTGCCGTCATCTGTGCTGTCAAAGGTGGAACAGTATTTAAAGAAAATCTGCTGACAACCTTGAGCCTGCAACCATGCCAATGCAGCTAACGACTGTTCAACCGCTAACGACGCAGGAATAGAACGGGATTTTAATGCAACAACACCGGCTTCTACTTCGGGATTCGCAGAGTACGACGGAACACCGGTGTACTGCACTGTGCGCATACCCTGTTTAGCCAGCGTATTGGCTAAGTCACTTGACCCGGTGAAGTCATCACCAATACACCCTAACAACATTATTTGTCTCCTGGTAGCTTCAAGCGTGCATTACGCGCGTACACCTTCGCTACCGCAGCATCGTCTTCTGCCCCCAAGCCCTGACCGGATGCGGCAACAAATTGTTGTAGCGCTGCAGCTGTAATGGGCGCAGAGAATTTTGCATCCTTGGCGATATCCTGAACGATGCCGAGATCTTTCAACCAAATATCGACCGATGAGTGGGGTGTGTAATCGCCTTGCACGATATGCGGTGCTCTATTTTCCAGCATCCAACTGGTACCGGCGCATTGTGAGATAACTTCGACGAACTTCTCCGGAGTTACACCTTGGGATATACCAAACGTAAGTGCTTCAGCCATAGTGGCAATATGCACACCAGCAAGCAGTTGATTGACAGCTTTCATGGCAGAACCAGCGCCAGCCTGATCACCCAGATTGAATACCGTGGCAGCCATAGCGTCCAATACAGCCTGGGCTGCACTGAATGCTGCGTTAGTCCCGGATGCCATGACTGATAGTTCCCCGGCAGCAGCTTTGACTGAACCTCCGGAAATGGGGGCATCAAGATAATGAACCTGAACTTCATCACACTTTTTAGCCATTTCCCGAGCAAAAGCAGGCGCAACGGTTGCGCACGAAATAACGACAGCACCGGGTTTCAAGCTGGGCACGATGCCATGCTCCCCAAACAGCACAGAACGCGTTTGCTCGCTATTTAATACCACCACAACAACGACATCCAGAGAGTTGCTAAGGTCCCGTATAGGCGCTTTAAGACCACCCTGCTGTTGAAACTTCTGCACTTGATCGTCAGAGATATCAAGGCCAATGGTTTTGTGACCGTTTTTGAGTATTGATGAGGCTATCCCATAGCCCATCGATCCCAGTCCATACACCGCAACTTCAGACATAGCGAAAAGGTATTGTTGATGACAATCCTGTAGTTTACAAGCTGGGGATGGAATTTGGCTTATTAGTTGAGAAGTTACGCGTAATCGCTATGGTTACGCGTCAGCCAATTAAGCGCTCTTAGCTTCGCCTGTATCCATACCTAAGGCGCATTGGCACTCATGCAGTACATGTTTGAACGACTCTCGTTTGCACGCTGCATCAAACCAGCTGAATAGTTTAGGGTATCGCGTTGCGGGTACTTCACTACCGAGCTGAGCGGTCAGGCCCAAGGCATACCAAAAGCTTAGACAGTAACTTGCGTCGCTGATGCCAAACTGTTCACCGAAAAAATAAGGTGACGGATTGATCTGATCCTCTACCATATCCAAATACTTGAACAGGCTTTCAAGTTTCTCTTCGGCAACGTCTGTGTCAATTGAATCAGCTAACGTCAATCCAAATATAGCGCTGAGCGTCGGGGCAATATATAAATCATGAATGCGGGATAACCATCTGGAGCGCGCACGCTCTTTAACGCCAACCGGCAACATGGTAGGTTCTGGCGTGTGATCGTTTAAATACTCTGCAATAACTTCACTTTCACTGAGCACAAAATCGCCATCAACCAAACACGGCACAAGACCGGTAGGGTTTATTGCGTGGTACTGATCGCTGGATTGTGCAGCGCCCGGAATGTCGGGAAACTCCACAGGGATCTGTTTTTCTAACAGAATGACTTTTATCTTGGAAGAGAAATGACTGTAAGGCAGTTGGTACAACAACATGATTAGAATCCGTACAAAAAGCGATTTAACAATGTCTAACGCTTCTTCCTTGACGCTTGATTAGCTCTGGAGCCAATTTGTCAGCAAATATCGTGCAAGAATTTGAGAGATTCATTACGTTTCGTGTCAAAACGCAATTGCCAGCAATTCAATTTAAGCTTAAAGCACTAGTAATTAAAGATTTTTTCTGTAAGCTTTCATACTCTATGTAGATAAGTTACATGGCGAGAAAGCAGCAAATTGAGCAGTGTATTTGGCCTAGTTTTGGTTCAAAAATATCCTGTGTTGAGCCAAATACTATTTGGGCACAACAAACACTAATGGAGTGGACGTTTCTGCGAATAAGATAAAATAAGGATTCAAAATGAGTGAAGTAGCCTATTCCAAGAACGAAACGCTGATCGATGGTCAAGACATCAAATCTGATGTTCCTACGGTTGAAGTTGTCGAAAAACAAGACAGATCGCCCTATCTGGTGAATCGTTTATTGGAATCAAAAGAAAAAAATCTCTTTAACCACGTCAAGTTCAATTTGGTTAAACAGGAAATAGACAAGCTAGGGTTAGCAAACCCAAAAATTCTCGATATTGGGTGCGGCTTACAGGTTTCACGGCAATATCTTGAAGCACTCAACCTCCAATGTGAGTACTTCGGTATCGACTATGAGCCTCGCTTCAATCCCGACTTAGTGGTAGATCTACTGAACCCAGGTGACGCAAAAGATCATTTCCATTGGAACCCCGATGTTGTACTTATGCTAGATGTTCTGGAGCATTTGCATGAAGAAATGCCCATTTTGGAAGATCTCTTGGCAGGTGTTCGTTCACTTATCCCAGATGAGTGCACCATGATTTTTACACTGCCGCAAATGTATCGCTTAGATCGCTTTAAGCTGAGCCACCTTCACTACCCTGAACACAAGATCAGACTACATCAATCTGAGTGGCGCAAACTTCTGGAAACACAATTTGACGTACACGCTGTACAAGGCGTGGGTTATGTCTCCGTTATTCCATACTTGCCCATGGCCAGCAAACGCTATACGCCAGATAACAAGCTTGGAAAAATGTTTAACTACATGCGCTCTTCGCTGTTCGAATGGGGTCCGTTCAAACCCATCGATTTATGGCTTTCAAACACCATCGGCAAACTGAATTTATTCAAGACGGTCTCTAATGATATTATGTTTGTGTGCACACCAAAAAAACGCAGTTAGCACACTAACTGTACTTCTATAAAGAGAATTTGTTTGTCTGAAAACTGGCTTTTATGCACAATTTCCACCCTGATTTTCTTGGCGAAGCCGCGCGGCGTATAGCTTTAAAAACCTACCCGCGTGCTCGCCAGTTTGTGGTGCAGCACTTGTACCCAGACACATTACGACTTTTATTGCTGCTACATGAGCATGTGCCGATTCATTGCATTATCGGCATCGGCTATTCCGGCAATGACGACGTTGTAAGCGAGCTCAAAGCTGCTGGTATTAGAGTCGTTACACCCTCCTTTGCAGATATCCATACTACAGTGGAGTCTGAGCTAGCCCGTTCCCTCGCGCATTGCGAAGAACAGCAACTGGAACTTGTTATACACGAGGTTGGTGGTTACGCCATTAAAGCGTTGCACGAAAAATTTGAAGCATCTATACCAACGGTGCTTGGTGCAATTGAGGTCACAAAACAAGGTGTATGGGTTGCCGAGGCCTTACCCATTTTAAAAATACCGCAATTGAATTGCGCGCAAACACGATTAAAAGAAATTGAAGGAAAGATGGTCGGCGAAGCAGTCGTTGCAGCGCTTGACAACATACTCCGGGAGCTCGGCTACGCAATGGTAGGCCGTCCAGCTGCCGTGGCTGGGTATGGCTGGGTTGGCAAAGGCACCGTGCATAGTCTGGCAAAACGCGGCATGCATGTCACCGTTATGGATACCGATGTTATCAAACTGGTAGATGCCGCTGTTGATGGGTACGCTATTGCGCAGAACCCAAAAGATATAGGCACCCCACATATAATTATTGGTGCAACAGGCCACCAATCAATTCATGCAGACATTATTGACTCACTGCCAAACCGAAGCTTTATTGTTAGCGGCGCATCGAAGAATCATGAAACCGATTTAGTACACCTGGAATCGATCACACTAAACAAGTACAGCATTCACCCGCACGTTGATGCACATGAAGTTAAAGGAAATAAAACGCTATTTCTGGTCAACAAAGGCTATCCGGTAAATTTTACCGGTAGTAGTGTGCCTGATGAAATTGTAGAGTTTCTTTTTTGCGAGCTCATCATGCTGGTACGAGAGTTACTCGATCAGCGGCCTGCACCGGGCATTTACCCGCTTAAAAATGATCTTGAAGAAGTAGCAGCGCAAATTTGGCTCGATTTACGTTAGTAACACTTTGGCATTAAGCGCCAAAGCATTACTAACAACGACCAATTAAGCCGCTTTGTCGGTAGCGAAGCTTGGCGTAAAATTTTGCATAAATTCTGTCGCTTGTTCAACCGGCAAAGGTTTACTGAAGAAGAAGCCCTGCAGTTCGTCACATTCATGCTTCTTCAGCCAGTTAATTTGATCGATCGTTTCAACACCTTCAGCAACCACGGTAAGCCCTAACACTCTACCGGTTCGTAAAATCATTTCCAATATAGCGGTTTGCTTCATGTTCGCTAAAAATGCACGATCTATCTTTAGTACACTGAGAGGGTATTTCTGTAAATACGCCAGGTTCGAGTAGCCAGTACCGAAATCATCGATAGCCAAATGTACGCCGTTGTCGGTTAGCGTATTCAAGGTTTCAAAAACAATATTTGCATCACCTAACAACATAGATTCAGTAATTTCCAGTTCTATTTTGTCGGAGTTACAACCTGAAGATTCGATAGACTTGGTAACAATATCGACCAAACTGCCCGCATTAAATTGTACTGGAGAAATATTAATCGATACGCAAATATCAAACCCCATGGCTTGCCAGATTTTTTGCTGTTGCATGGCCTCAACCATGACCCATTCACCGATTTTACAGATCAATCCGGTTTCTTCAGCAATGCTGATGAAATCTCCAGGGTTTACCATTCCACGTTCTGGATGCACCCATCTGATCAATGCTTCCATACCCATAATAGTATCAGTATGCGCACACATTCTAGGCTGATAATAAACTTCAAACTGCTTTTGATCTAATGCAACGATTAAATCATTTTCTAAAGCCAACCTATCAGCATTATTTTGGTTCATGGCGCTGTGATAAAAGCAGTAAGCATTATTCGACGCTTTAGCTGCATACATAGCGAGATCAGCCCGCTGCATTATCGCCGTTGAGTTGTCGGCATCTTGTGGGTACTGACAAATACCGATACTTGGCATAATGCGCATTAGATGGCCTTCAATATTAAATGGCTTTTCTAATGCGAAAAGTATTTCAGCAGCAACATCCTCTGAAGCATCTCGATCGTTTATGCCATCGAGCACCACTACAAACTCATCTCCACCTAATCGACTCACCACTGCTTTGCGATGTGCGACGGCAGTTTTCATACGCTGAGCCACTTGCACCAACAAGCTATCGCCAATGGCATGACCAAGAGAGTCATTCACCAGCTTGAATCTATCCAGATCAAGAAAGAACACTGAGAATTTAGCCGTTGGGTTATTGCACAGACGCTTTAATTGTTCCAGAAGTGCAATTCTGTTCGATAACCCGGTTAAGGAATCTGAGTAGGCTAAAACGTATGCTTTCTGTTGAGCATTGCGTCTTTCAGTGACATCTGTTGCACTGACTAATATGGACTTTTTACCTGTTGTAGGGTCAGGGCTTAGTTGTATGCTCATCGAGTGCCAAACGACGCCCTGATTAGTCACGACTTCAGTTTCAACCATGCATTCGCCGCCCTTATCAAGCTGCTTTTGTATGATATCCAGATCTTGTCGATGTTTTAGCAAAGCGCCAAGCGACTGCCCTTCTGAAACAGCGACAGCTCGCGCAGCGGGGTTTGAGTAAACCAGTTGATAATTGCGATCATAAAGACTGATCATCGCGGAGGTATGCATCAACGCTTGAGCACTGTGCAACGTTTCGCTGCTGGACTCATGATCCTCAAACAGCATATGCACTATTAACGCATCACGACCACAGGCCAATTGAATAATTGAAAGAACGACTTCAGCGGTTTGAGGTTTGCCTTTAGGGTAAACAGTCCAGTTCTCAGAAAATGATTTAGAATTTTGTTGGCAGTCGTTTCTGATTTGGTTAAGCCTGTTTCTTACAGAACTGGACATTTCCGAACCCATGTCTCTGTCATACAAAGCAGTATCAGACTCAGCTTCCCAAAACTGTAAAGCTTCAGCATTTGCCCAAACGATCCTTAGCATGTCTACATCAAATACCCAAACAGGTATGTGAAAGTCCTGCAGAGCTTCAACTTTTACGTTAAACAATTCTTGGGAGGAAATTGAATGCATCACGATTGAATCATCCATTCGTTATTGGTAATACATCGCAAACAACCAGACCGTGAGCGAGATAAAGTATGCAATGCGTCGTATCTTGTTGAGAGTTTAAGCACCGGATCACACAACCTTTATACTTACTGCAAACTCGAAACGAGGGCCAATGTTTTTAACCAATAACGGGTATTGTAAAGAAACTGTATTCGGCAAAAAAATCATCGTTTAGAACAATTCTCTAGAAGTAGTCCAACTGCTAATGCCCGATAGGCACCAACCCAACTTACCCTTGCGCTCTAAAGTCCTACCCCTCCTATGAGTGAGCTTCCTAACACATACTTGATAG
The DNA here is from genome assembly GCA_937923565.1 of uncultured Granulosicoccaceae bacterium. GTDB lineage: Bacteria > Pseudomonadota > Gammaproteobacteria > Granulosicoccales > Granulosicoccaceae > Granulosicoccus. The sequence goes on from CALDTX010000134.1 coordinate 10,212, forward strand.
TGGCCATTTAGACAATAACTGGAGGTATTTTGAATGCTCGAGCAGGCTTGATTGACAGGTTTTTGTGATACATCAAACGTTTTTAGTCAAATTTACTAACCAATTGGCTGAAAATCGCCCAATATTGCCGCAACGATGGTGAGTTGTTGCAATGAGCAAAATACTGTATATTTATACGGTATATAACAGGCAGATAGTACCTGCAGTCCAAAGTGACGAACCAATCAGCTAATTGTGCATTATGATCACTGCAATAAAGGGCCGAGGCGCTCTAAGCAATAAAACCGGTCGGTATGAATCGTTATCCATACAGTCAGTCGACGATGGGTGGCAAGTTTTTGAAGATGAAGTCTCAAAACAACAAACGCAGTGGCAATACGAAAATAACAAATCCATATTAACCAGCAATCAAAGTCCGGACATTCACTTTGATCGCTCGATCAACCCTTATCGAGGATGCGAGCATGGCTGTATCTACTGCTTTGCCCGGCCAACACACACCTGGCTTGGCCACTCCGCTGGCCTCGATTTTGAAACGAAACTGTACGCAAAAAGTAACGCCGCTACATTGTTGTCGAAGACACTGGCAAAGCGCAGTTACAACCCTGCCCCTATCGCCATTGGTGTCAACACTGATGCCTACCAGCCGCTAGAACGAAAACTGGAAATCACGCGCTCCATCCTAAACGTACTTTGGGAACATAAGCACCCTGCTTACCTCATTACAAAGTCAGCTTTGATTGAACGTGATATTGACATACTGTCAAAAATGGCTTCACAGTCACTCGTATCGGTTTGCGTTTCGCTTTGTACGCTAAACCCCGACTTATCGCGCAAACTCGAACCAAGAGCTGCATCGCCTAAAAGAAGACTTCAAGTGTTGCGTAATTTAAACCGTGCTTCAATTCCTACGCGCGTATCGCTATCACCCATTATTCCCGCACTCAATGAAGAAGAAATTGAACACATTATTGAGCAGGCAAGTGAGTCTGGCGTTAGCGCTGCCTACGCCATAATTCTAAGACTGCCCCATGAGCTTCAAACGCTGTTCCCCGAATGGTTAAACGAGCATTACCCAATGCGGGCTAAGCGCGTGCTAAAAGCTATACAGTCTATGCGAGATCAACGTTTGAACAACAGTGAGTTTGGTGAACGAATGAAAGGCAGCGGCCCCAGGGCCAACATCATTCATCAACGGGTGAAGCTTGCGTGTAAAAAGGCAGGTATATCGGTTGGCAGGGATTTCGAACTGGATACTAGCCGGTTTAAGGTACCGTCTATGGATGGACAACTTGAATTAGGCTGGTAGACACCCCGGGCAGCTAAACACCGCCCGGAGTTTTTAACTCAGCTTAAGTACAACTTACTTTAAGAAAGAAGTATCAACAACGCTTGAGTAATCGTCTTTTGCAGGATTTTCGTCAGTAGCGAATGCACCACCAACAACACCGATTGCAACGCTGGCTAAGCCACCGTCGTTAAAGTAGCTTGACAATTGCTCAGCTGCTGTTGGGAAGCTCATGTCTGCCATTTGATTCATGGTAGTTTCTTTATCCATACCAGCCTGCTCAGCAATAACGTCTAGCTTGGCTTGGTCGGCAGCAAACGCGATATTGGCAGCATCAGTAGCTTCCATGAACGCACGCAGCAGTTCAGGTTCAGTTTTCGCGAATGCTTCAGTTACAGAAACCACGTCGAAAGAAACAATGCCGGCTTCAGCCATGGCTGCATCATCCATCAATTTTGAACCAGACTCCAATGCGTTTTTGATAGAGTTTCCACCAAACAGGCAAGCCATATCAACACTGCCATCGGCAAGCGAAACAACAGCATCAGCAGGGACTTGATCCACAACTTGTATTTCGTTTAAGTCAACGTCAAGTGCACGCATTTGCATACGGAAACTGTAGTCGGCCATTGTTGCTAAAGGAACAGCAACTGTTTTGCCTTCCAGCTCGTTTGCATTGCTAGCATCGATACCAGCGCCAGAAGCAACAACACAGGGGTTAGCAGGATACTGAACTGCGATACCTACGGTTTTGATGGGTGCATTGGCGTTAACCGCGCTTATAAAAGGTGCAAGACCTTGGCTGTAAGAGATGTCGATATCCCCAGCAAGCATAGCCTCAGTCATTTGAGTGCCGGCTTCGAAAGCCACCCAATTTACGGGAACACCCAGTGCATCTTCATAAGTTTTTTCTGCTTTGGCAATCATGTTTGGCGTTGCCCATTCCAAAAAGTAAGCAACGTTAACTTCGTCTGCGGCTTGTACAGAGGTTGATACGCCAGCAGCAACAGCAACGGCTGTCAATGTACGTACCATGTTTTTTAATACTTGCATTCTTATCTCCAGTGATAAACCCCGCTATCGGGGATGTCAGTCTTGTGATTGGCCTAAAAGCCAACTCCCGCTATTATCTCAATTAATTACGAAGTTTACAAACACGTGATACAGTTCTCTTCACGAATAACGACACTTTCACAATTTTTTATTCTGCGCAAATGAGCACCTCTTTCAATCCAAATACACCCATTGATGGCGCCCGTGAAGCGCTATGGATGGCCACTGCTGTCACTGCTCCGCCCACTGAACAATATGTTGGCAACCAACATTGCGATGTTGCTATTGTTGGAGCAGGCTTTACTGGACTCAACGCCGCTCTTTATCTGGCTAAGTCTGGCCTAAGTGTCAGCGTGCTCGATGCAGTGCGACCAGGGTTCGGCGCATCGGGCAGAAGTGGTGGACAAGTTAATCTTGGGCTTAATGAGGGTCCAAAACAACTGATTAACCGTTTCGGTGAAACTCAGGCGCAGCGACTTATACAACTAATTCTAAACACGCCGCAATTCGTTTTCGATCATATTAAAGAGCACCAATTGAACTGTGACGCGGTACAACAAGGTTGGATTCAAGGTGCGCTCTCTTCCAAAATTCTCGAACGTCAACAAAGCCTGGCACAAGAGTATGACACCTTTACAGTAGACAACGCTTCACCTTTTAAAACGCTGAATCAAGACCGCATCATTCAAATGACGGGTACTAAACGATTTGTCGGCGGCTTGCTATGCGAGCAAGCTGGCTCTTTACATCCTTTGTCGTACACACGAGAGCTTGCCCGCTCAGCGATGGCTTCAGGTGCCAAAGTATTTCACGACAGTCCAGTTACTGGCATTAGCAAACAGGCTAACGGTTATCAGGTACACACTAAACAAGGCACATTAACCGCCAGCAAAGTGCTGCTATGCACCAACGGCTACACGGACCAACAAAGCGCTCAACCGTTTAATGCGCTCACCAAAGCCGTAGTACCGGTGCGAACCATACTGGTGGCCACCGAACCTTTATCTCAGGAATTGCAGAACGCTATACTGCCAAACAAAGTAACGCTGGTAGACAAACGACGAATCATTCTTTACCTCAGGTACGACCGCGATGGCCGTTTGTGTATTGGTAACCACGGGCCATCGCGTGATGAATTTAAGATTTCAGATTTCGACTATGTAAAGAAACAAACCGCCCAACTATTCCCGGAGCTAGCCAACACTCGCTGGGACTTTCACTGGGGTGGTCGTATCGCCGTCACCAAAACTGGCTTGCCATTCATGCATGAAATTGCGCCAGGCTTAATTGCCGGTATGGGCTACAACGGTCGTGGTGTTGGCATGGGTACAATGATGGGTATAGAGCTTGCCAAAACCGTACTGTCGGAAGGACAACAGCCAAGCGATATACCTTTAACCAAACCAAAACCGTATTTGATGCACCGGTTTAATGAGATAGGCGTTGCTGGGTTTGTAAAATGGTATTCGCTACTGGACTATATCGACAAGGTTAATCGCTGAAGAAAAACACCGCACTTATTCGCCGGCCCAAAGCATTTTCTTGAAGAAGTAACTTGAATCGCTTACTTAAAGCGTTGCCACCCGGCATAAGGATCACCATCTACAGAGGACAATCGCGAGAATAAATTACCTGTGTGCAATTCCAGTTTGTGTCCGTCTGGATCTAAAAAGTAAAAAGAGTCTCCAGCGCTGGTATTTCGTTTCCACTGCTCCACACCTGCTTCTTGCAAAACCTGTACATGCTGTTTGAACTCCGCTTCAGACACAGTAAATGCCAAATGCGAATAATCCTCGGTAGGTTTCGCGCTGTCTACTGACAAACATAGCCAAAGTTCACCGGCTGTTAAATAAGCTCCACCTTGCCACTTGGCATAGGCTGTACAACCTAACAAACCCACGTAAAACTGAAACGATCGATCCAGATCGTTCACGGCAAGGGTTATATGATTTATACCATTAATCATTATTTATGTTCTTCATCACCTAACACATTTAAATACTGACACCGACAACCGTACCCGACCCACGTGAAGCGTGAGCGCTCATTGGCAAATGATGCTAACGTTTACAGTATTCGGCTGAAACTGAACGGTAATATTTTAACAAGGAGCTGATATGAAGTGTCATGAAGTAGATTTTGAAATTTTCGGCGACGATATGCAAATTGTTGAAGTCGAGTTAGACCCCAATGAAACTGTGATTGCAGAAGCGGGCGCCATGAATTATATGGAAGAAGGCATTACCTTCGAAACTAAAATGGGTGATGGATCCAAGCCCATAAAAGGTGTGCTCGACTCTCTGCTGCAAGTGGGTAAAAGAGTACTTACCGGCGAATCTATTTTCATGACGCACTTTTCTAATAACGGCGCACGAAAGAGTCGCGTTGCCTTTGCAGCACCCTATCCCGGAAAAATTATCCCTATCGACATGGCTACGATGGGTGAGGAGTTATATTGTCAAAAAGATGCTTTTTTATGTGCAGCTTTTGGTACCTCGGTTGATATCGCTTTTCAAAAGCGATTAGGCACCGGTTTCTTCGGAGGAGAAGGCTTTATCCTGCAACACTTAAGCGGCGATGGGAAAGCATTCGTCCACGTTGGAGGCACGGTAATCAAACGAGAACTCAACGGCGAAACTTTAAGGGTGGATACTGGCTGCATTGCGGCCTTCACAACCGGCATTGACTACGACATCGAGCGAGCCGGTAATTTAAAGTCTATGGTATTTGGTGGCGAAGGGCTATTTGTTGCCACGCTTAAAGGCAAGGGCACGGTTTATCTACAAAGCTTGCCGTTTTCCAGATTAGCCAACCGAGTCATCCAGGCTGGCGGTTTTGGTCGTTCGAAAGGCGAAGGCTCAGTCATTGGGGGCTTGGGCGACTTATTCGGCGATAGCTAAGAATTAAAATGCGGGTTTTATAAATTGATCGTTGCGCAGGTCGTGCAAGGCCTGCCTAATTTGATCTTGTGTGTTCATAACAATAGGGCCATGCCAGGCAATAGGCTCTTGAATAGGAGCGCCAGATATCAGCAAGAACCGAACGCCATCGGGCCCAGCTTGAACACAGACTTCATTACCGGTGCCAAATTGCACCAGTGTGCGATTACCCGATAAATCTCTGATGTTAACTTCCCGACCTGCCAACTCTTTTTCAACTAACACTCCACGTGGATTGGATGCATCGTCAAACACCGCCGCACCATCGAACACATAAGCAAATGCTTGCCGGTAAGTATCGACAGGCAATATTTTCTTTACACCCGCTGGAATGGTGATGTCCAGATATTGTGGGTCGGCTGCAATTCCATCCACAGGGCTGGTTTTGCCCCAGAACTCGCCTATGATGATTTTTACCCGCGTACCATCGTCGTCGATGACCTCGGGTAAGTCTTTGCCTTGAATGTCCTGGTACCGCGGCGCACTCATTTTTAATGCACCGGGTAAATTCGCCCATAATTGAAATCCATGCATCTGACCACTCGCGTTACCTAATGGCATCTCCTGATGCATGATGCCTGAACCCGACGTCATCCACTGCACATCACCAGAACCGAGTACACCTGTATTTCCAAGGCTGTCTCCGTGCTCTACAGTGCCTTGCAGCACATAGGTAATTGTTTCAATACCACGATGTGGATGCCACGGAAAACCCTTAAGGAAATCCTCAGGGTGTTCGTTGCGAAAATCATCAAACAATAAGAATGGGTCAAACTGATCCGGATTGTTGAAACCGAAAGCGCGATGTAACTTTACGCCCGCTCCTTCCAAGGTGGCTTGAGCCAACGTACTCGACGAAACTGATCTGATTGACATAGCGGGTTAATCCAGTGAATGCTTTTAGTAATTACTTAGCAAGCGGCCAATTTATCTTCATCATAATAGCGCGATAATAGCGCGGTATTGCAGGTCGATGTTTTTTCGATCATCGACTTAAGCAATCAGATGCCGAGCGCCTGACTGTCAAAGAATGCGCTTAGAGCGAGCACTAATAAGCGCTTATCAAGTCTCAACGGAGATTGATCAAAATTAAACAATATTTTGACAGTCTTGCAACTTACTTCCGTTCTAGCGTCATTTTTAACTTAATACAACCATTGCCACAACAGCATTGCGCTAATTTGCGCCATAAAAACATCACTCCCTCACTGGCACGGGCATGTTACTTGCTCCTCGCAAAGGCAGCTGATTTGCAATGTTTAACATTCGAAAATCTAGGGAATTCATATACACAAGGAACAATTTGGATGAGAGTCGTACAACTCAACAACGCAATAGAAGTACAAGATGTTGATCTTGAGAATGACGCCGACTGCATTGAGCTCGGTAAATTGGTTGCAAAGGAATGCGTTTTGGTTGTAAAGCAAAAAATCTCGGAACAACGTCTATTCGAAATTCATGGACTGTGGGGGCAACCCTGTAAAGCCATTCTGCACCGTTATGTCGGTGAACAACGCTTAACCGGAAAACATTGGCGCAGTTTGTTAGCTAACTTGAGCCATGTTTCCAAAGGTGTTGACCATATTGCAGACCGGTCTGGCATGTCTAGAGTGAGTTTTGAGAAAAACGAAAAAGGCAAACCAATGGGTGTATTCACCAATGGCAAGCTTGATTGGCACAGCGACCAACAGGCCTATCACGACAACCAACGCATTGTTGGACTCATGAGCTTGTGGGGCAGCGTTAATAGTCAAACATCGTTTCTTTGCACGGCCCCAGCGTATGAGGCACTAAGTAACGAAGACCGCTCAATGGTTGACGAATTAGTGTCTGTCTGGGAATGGGATGGCGGTTCGATGAGTGAAGAACTGATTGAGTCTCAAAAGGAAATCGTACATTACAACATGGTTCCCTACCCTTTAATGGAATGCCCATTATTAGATGAAACAGTAACCGGTGTAAAAGGCATTCGATTTCCAAGTCACTGCTTCAGCCATTTTAAAGGCATGAGCAAAGGCGAAAGTATGAAAATAAAAGATTATCTATGGTCCATTTTGAACAAACCAGAATATATCTACACACATGACTGGCAAGACGGTGAAGTTGTTTTTATGGATCAAAACATTACGCTTCACGCCCGTCCTACCAATGTTCAGGACGGCGACACCAGAACGATGTGTCGAATGATCTCCTATTTAGATAATCTGTACTCTGATTGCGGCCCACTCGATCACGTACTTTATAATGGCAATAAGCTTGACCATGAAACATTCGCAAAAATGGTTGATGAGCAAAGGCTTGCCGAGTACTACCCTAAGGCCGCGTAATTAGTGTTCATTTTTATTCGTTCATATTTACAATCCGTGTGGCGGTCTGTTAAAGCAAGACTGCCGCACACTTACACGATTAACAGTTGTTATGCTATCGAAAATAAGCACAGATGATGATGCAATTCTTACTCAAACGGTAACCAGTGTGAAAGGTAGCAAGATTACCGGTACAGAGGCTTCCAGCACAGAGATTTCTGAACAAGAGAAAGCTGTTCAGAAAGCACTGGTTGAAGCTTCAGTCTATATAAAACGCAGCCGTTGGCTACACGCTAACAAAGCTGTGCTACAAGCTCTAAAACTGGAAAAAAGCTCCGTAAAGGGTCATGAGCTACTGTTTATCATTACGCTTAATTCCGACAAACCAGAGAATTTTATCACCGTTATACACTCAGCGATAAAACACTGTAAGACGTTCCCCAGTTTTCAAGGCATAAGGTTTACGCTGTCAGGCGTTAAACCTGAACAAGCACAAAAACTAACTCAAGATATCGCAGCTACCTGGCCGGACAACGCAATGGCTGTCTATCTGTGCAACATATTTGATCTATCTAGAAATCAAAGCTCGGCCAATACTTCAATTATTCCCGAGCCTTCTACATTTTCAGCACAAGCTATTCAGGATGCGATCAGCGGTGATAAAGATGGCGCTATCGCTCAGCTTAACGAGCACATCGAGAGTCGAAATGCAGTCATATCGAAACGGGCCTGTGACGTTAAACAAATCATTTCGGCGATGCCCGACTTAGCATCCTTAAAACGACCACTGATCAGAGACAACGGCGACGAAATTATCCACAGTGATAAGTCAACTAACGGAACCACTGTGCTCTATTTTGCTGCGTTGGGAATAGACCGAGAACATACCTTTGAATTCATAGATACACACTTTGCGTCAGCAGGGTTTGCGAGTGTGTTTATGCAAGACCGATCCCACAACGTTTATATCAGTGGTGCAAAATCAATTCCAGGCGGCCGAGCTGAGACCCAAGTTTATCTCAAAGCGTTACTCAAGGAGCTCGATACGCAACGTTTAATTGTTGTGGGTCGATCCGGAGGAGGTTATGCAGCGTTGCAATACGGACTTGAAATAAATGCCGACAGAATCGTGTGCTTTTCAGGGCCAGTTGGTGTCGAGAGTAATTTTTTAGCGTCTATTCAAGACAATAGAGGCAGACTGCTTGCGCGACGGCTCAACAACGAATTTGAAAAAACCGACATGTTGCTGGACCATCTTCTTGATAATTCGGCTAACGTGACTGAAGGTATCCACATGCACTATGCAGAATCTGAAAGAATCGATCGTTTAAGTGCTGAACATATTGCGGATTACGACAATGTGCACCTTTATCCAATTATGGGTAACGACAGCCACGCATCGTTTTTGTACCATTTAGCGAACGATAATTTCATGGAATTAATAGCCGGTTAACTCCATAGCATTTGCAATGTCAACTACTCTGTGACTCTAAAAACGCGATTAGAATTGCATTGAATTCGTCGGCTTGTTCTACATTGGAAATATGCGCAGCGTTTTTTAGCACATGTAATTGCGAGTTATTCAAACGACTGTGCATTGCTTCAGAACCAGTTACCGGTGTAGCTATGTCATCGACACCCACCATTAAACAAATGGGCGTGTTTATTTCGCTCAGTCGATCGATATAGTTTAAGTTCATAATTGCCTGACTACAGGCAATATAGCCTGCATCTGAGGTTGTAGCCAGCTGAGTGCGCACAGCCTCGGCTTCGATTTTCCCTGTTTCAAGAAAACTGGCAGTGAACCATCGCTGCATAGTTGTATCGACAATCGAACTCAGACCTTCAGATGCAACAGCTTTGATTCTGGCGTCCCAAATTGCCCCAGCCCCTTCCGGCTGTGAACTGGCCGTATCACACAATACCGCGCTATGAAAGCGGTCCGGAAAGCGCAACAATAAGCTTTGCCCAATCATGCCGCCAACGGACAACCCAACCCAATGTGCTTTTTGTATGTGTAGCTCGTCCATCACAGCAATGACATCGTCTGCGAGTTGATCCAATGTATAAGGACCAGACGGGACATCACTTAGGCCATGACCACGCATATCTAGTCGCACAACCCAGTAATCGGTTTCTAACACTGGCATTTGCGCATCCCACATATGCAAATTACACCCAAGTGAATGCGCCATAAGCACAACCGGGCCACTTTTGTTGCCACTACATTCAATATTTAACTGAACTGCACCATTTTTAACTTTCATTGTATTTTTTGATATTCGTTAACGACATTTCTTAAATTGCAGTGTCGGTTTTACCCGTAGGGCTATTAATGTTTTATTCGATACCCCATACCACGCACCGTTTCTATGAACGAAGATTCATTGGTGCTCAATTTTTTCCGCAGTCGACCAATATAAACATCAACAATATTCGTTAACGGGTCTGTATTGACTCCCCATATATTATTGAGTATGCGCTCTCTGGAAAAAAGTTTATCGGGGTTGCTCATTAAAAGCTCCAGAATAGCAAACTCCTTAGCCGTCAGGCTAACAGCGGACTCACTAGCTATTACGGTTTTCGCCTCTGTATTCATCCTTACATGCGCCACATGCAATTCACGATGTTGTAATTTCACACCTCGATTACGCCGATTGACTGTTTCTATGCGTGCCAGTAATTCATCGATATCGAAAGGCTTTGTCATGTAGTCATCAGCGCCCATACGCAGCCCAGTGACAACATCCTCAGTGCTGTCCATCGCAGTTAGCATGATAATGGGTATATTTATGTTACGGAATCTGAGTTCCTGACAAACTTCTAACCCCGACATACCAGGCAACATAAGATCGAGCAGTATAAATTCGAAATCACTGCTTTTGACGATGTTAACAGCATCGTTCCCATGGGCGAGACGATTAACGCTGTGGCCTTCGCCTTTCAGTACCCTTGATAAGAAATCAGCGATACGATCATCGTCCTCTATGATCAAAAATCTCAATGTATAGCTCTCATATCTGAATCCATTGGCAACATTATTGTGGCCGTTGTTCCGTCGCCAGACTTCCCTTCAAGGTCAAGACTACCACCGTGCGCATCAACAATAGCCTTCGCTACTGGTAAACCCAACCCGGTGCCCGACGCCTTTCCAGAGCCTACACTTCCACGATAAAATCGAGAGAAAACTTGGCTGGACTCGTTATATGACAAGCCAATCCCCGAATCGCTCACTGAAATTATCAAGTTGTTACTATTAGTCGAAACACTGACATGTATTTCAGAATTATTGTAAGAATAGCGTACGGCATTATCGAGCAAAATCGTTATAACCTGCTTAATGTGACTGACATCAACAGACGCCATCAATTGATGATCAGGATGAGAATGGACTACATTAATATTCTTTTGTTGTGCAATAACAGAAAAATCTTCACACACATCCGCTATGAGAGGAACGATATCGGTCAACCTTCGATGCATCGGCGCTTTACCATCCTCTGCTCTGGCTACGAATAAAAGATCTTGTACAAAACGCGTTGTGTGTGTGGTCTGTTCCTTAATTCTGCGTAACGCTGCAATGTATTCGTCTGATGTGGAGGTGTCATTTCTGAGCACAAAATCCGCTTCACCTTGAATGATGGTAAGTGGTGTTCGCAGCTCATGGCTTATGTCGGCAAGAAACTGTTTACGCGTTTCGTTTACCATTTCAAGTTTCTTATTACTGCTTATCATTTCGATTGTGCGACTGGCTATCAGCGCCTCAAGATTTTCTTGAGTCGTCTTTTCTTTC
>CALDTX010000135.1 GCA_937923565.1 uncultured Granulosicoccaceae bacterium
CCAACGAGCGAACAGTACTCTTTAATTCACTTGGCTGTCGTTGAGACACATTGCTGGTGTTTTCAGCGGCCGCTGGCGCTTTGGCTTCAGACTTGGCTTTAGCGGAACTCTCTTTAGGCTCGCTAGGCTTGGGCTTGTCTGCTTTTGGCGTTTCAGCTTTAACAGCTTCAACCTTTGGCTCAGCGGCTTTAGGTGTTTCAGCTTTTGGGGCAGTGGCTTTAGGCTCACTCACTTTGGGTTCGCTAACCTTCGACTCATTTGCCTTAGGTGCATCGTCTTTTGCAGCGCTGGCTTTGGACTCACTGTCCTTGGGGGCATCAGATTTTGTTGTGTTGGTTTTAGGCTCGCTGTCTTTAGGTGCGTCAGCTTTAGCAGAAGCCGTTTTAGTTTCTGTTGCCTTAACTTCTGCTCCTTTAACTTCTGCGCCTTTAACATCAGCAGCCTTTTCACTGCTCTTTACTGATGTGCTGGCAGAATCGGATTTGGCTACAGCCGCTGTGGACTGATTTGCGGCCACTTGCTCGGTTTGCGCTGCCACAAACTTCCTGGCTTTTGGCGCATCGTCTGACTTAGCCGCTGCTGCGGTGTCGCTGGGCTGGCTTGAACTTTCGCCTGAACCGTTACTGGCACTCGGCTTACTCTCGGCACTTGCACCGCCATCGGTGTTCGCAGCAGGTTTGCTGTCGGTATTGGCCGTTGTGTTTTCGGTAGCGTTTTCACTGCTGCCATTGGAGTCAGCACCAGCCGCTGCTTTACCGTTTACACGTTGTCGTCGTCGACCAGGACCACGACGTCTGCGCGCATCACCCGACTTTTCATCGGATGCCTTAGCGTTGTTGTCAGCACTGTCGGCCGAAGCGGTGTCCACGTTGCCGTTAACATCAGGTGGCAATACTTCAACGGGAGGTACGACGTTTCCGTTAGGTTCAGCTTTTGCAGCACTGGCATTCGCATCAGCACTGGACGCTTGCACCGCATCTACAGCCACAACACCGGCAGCCGCTTTTACGGTGTTATCCGCTTTCGCATTGTCTGCATTGTTATCGCTGTTTTCTGCTTGATTATTATCATCACTGGCGTTGGCATTCTTGTTCGATCTGCCTCTGCCGCGCTTGCGAGGGCGCTTGTTCTCTTTTGGTTTTGCGTTGGCATCAACTTCGCCGTTCTCGTTGCCATTGCTTTCGGCACCGTCAGCTAATTCAGTATTTTCAGCAGATGTTGCCTTTTCACTGTTCGCATTGTCTTTATTGTTAGAGCGTTTACGACCACCGCGACCACTGCGTGGCTTACGCGTGTCTTGGGTTGCGTCATCACTCTTGGCTTGTGTTTCTTCGGTGTCGTTCTCGTCTTTGTTCGCGTTACGTCGGTTGTTGTTCTTACCGCGTGACTGTGTTTTCTTACCTTGGCGTTTACCGTTACGCTCGTTTTTCTCACCGTTGCGCTTATTCGAGCGAGAGCGGTTTTCGTTACGTGATTTACTCTGCTTGGTTTTAGCTTCAGCCTCAGCTTCGGCCTTTTCTTTCTCTTCAGCCGATGCACCTGCACCAAACAAAGACGTAACCGCACCAAGAATGCGTTTGCTGATGCCTGTGCGTTGCGGGGCAATAGCGGCTTTTTCGGTGCGAACCGGAGCCGGTAAGTCGGGCGCTACATTGCCAACCGCTGCGCGTTCCACTGGCTTGGCATTGCTGGGTTCCACCGGGCTGTACACGTCTTCACCGTCGCTTTGCAGCTCATAACTTTTTAAGTTATTCGCGTTGTGCGACTCTTCGGAGGCGCGAATGCGTTCCAATGTGAAGTTTGGCGTTTGCAGATTTGGGTTAGCCACAATCAACAGCGACACACTGTTACGGGCTTCAATTTCACCAATGCTGACGCGCTTTTCATTCAGCAGATAAGTGGCCACTTCAACAGGCACTTCGGCTAACACACGGCCGGTGTTTTCTTTCATGGACTCTTCTTCAAGTAGTCGAAGAATCGATAGCGCTGTGGATTCAATACCGCGAACCGTTCCATGGCCCTGACATCGTGGGCAGACATTTTCAGAAGTTTCACCCAACGAAGGACGTAAACGCTGGCGTGACATTTCCAGTAAGCCGAAGCGCGAAATACGACCAATTTGCACGCGGGCTCTGTCTTGTTTCAAGGCATCGCGTAAGCGGTTTTCAACGGCGCGTTGGTGTTTGTTGGACATCATGTCGATAAAGTCGATAACCACCAAGCCCCCTAAATCGCGTAAGCGTAGCTGGCGAGCAACTTCGTCGGCCGCTTCAAGGTTGGTGCTGGTGGCGGTTTCTTCGATATCGCTGCCTTTGGTGGCGCGGGCAGAGTTGATGTCGATAGAAATAAGCGCTTCGGTGTGGTCGATAACCAGTGCACCGCCTGAAGGCAAACGCACTTCACGACGAAACGCCGATTCAATTTGTGACTCTATTTGATAACGGTTAAACAGCGGCACATCGTCGGTGTGCATTTTAAGCTTGCGTGTATTTTGTGGCATATACATGCGAATGAACTCAGCCGACTGATCGTAAGTGACTTGTTCATCAGCAATGATTTCACCGATATCCGAGCGGAAGTAATCGCGCAGGGCTCGTACAATAATGTTGCTTTCCTGATACACCAGAAACGGTGCAGGGCGATCGCTGGAGGCTTCCTGAATGGCTTTCCAAATAGCGCATTGGTAGTCCAGATCCCATTGTAGTTCTTCGGTGCTGCGGCCAACGCCTGCGGTGCGCACAATGGTGCCCATGCCTTCTGGCACGTCAACATCGGTCATGGCGGCTTTGAGTTCGCTGCGATCATCGCCTTCAATACGGCGAGACACGCCACCGGCGCGTGGGTTGTTGGGCATTAACACCAAGAACCGACCGGCAAGGCTAATAAAGGTAGTAAGGGCTGCGCCTTTGTTACTGCGCTCTTCTTTTTCTATCTGAACAACAATTTCCTGGCCTTCCTTGATGCCATTGCGAACGTTAGGGCGTCCGCCTTCGTTGTTACGACCGTTGTCGTTAATGTATTCCTTAGCGATTTCTTTAAACGGCAGAAAACCGTGGCGCTCGGCACCGTAATCGACAAAGGCCGCTTCGAGGCTGGGCTCTACGCGGGTAATTTTAGCTTTATATATATTGGACTTTTTCTGTTCTCTGTTTTTACTCTCGATGTCTAGATCAATAAGTTTTTGGCCATCGACGATGGCTACACGCAACTCCTCTTCGTGGGTCGCGTTTATTAGCATTCTTTTCATTTGGGTTGTAATCCGTGTCGGAAGACCCGTACTTTCGTGTTGGCACGCGCGCAGGCATCAGTTCAGCTTTCTGCAGGAAGCAGATGCTTAGAAGTAGTAGTACTACTGTGATGAAGGCAAACGGCATGAAAGCTCGACCGGGTAATATTCCGAATTATGTTAGGTTGTGGAAGCTGGGCTGCGATTTGCGCATGCAGCTTCGTATGTCACAAGCAGATAGATGTTTTGGCATGCTATTGCCGATCGGCTTGTGTTCAAACTGTGAGTCCTGAGTGATGCCTTATAATGTGGGGCAAGATGGTCAGGCCGACGGTACCGTTGTCATTTTCCAGTTTTTGGTACTGTCTGGCGGTTGTGTTTCCATTTTTCAACCGATCCTCTAATATAGCAGTGGTGAGCCATTTCGGCAATTGCCTTGGCTTACTAACTGTCTGGAACAATGCAACATTCATGCAAGCAGCCCCCCAACAGCGCTCTTCAGCCACCACGGTGGAAGTTACTCAGGCCGAAAAAGGCCAGCGTGTGGATAACTTTATCCTGCGAAGAGCCAATGGCGTGCCGCGCAGTCACATATACCGCATAATCCGTACCGGCCAAGTGCGCGTTAACGGCGGCAGAATCAAACCCACCCGCAAGCTGGCCGTTGGCGATAAGGTTAGAATTCCGCCGATGAACCTCGACACGTCCGGCCCGGTTAATGTGCCCGAGCGTCTTTTAGAAGAGCTGGCACCTTGCATTTTTTACGAATGCGATGATTTTCTAGCGCTGAACAAGCCAGCGGGGTTAGCTGTGCACGGAGGCAGCGGCTTAGCGTTCGGCGCGATTGATGTGCTGCGACAGTTAAAAGACGAGCCCAAGTTGGAGCTGGTGCACCGTTTGGACAAAGCCACCAGCGGTTGTTTGTTAGTGGCCAGGGATAACGGTGTGAACCGCGAGCTGCAACAGTTATTTCGAGGCCGAGAAATCAGCAAACGCTATTTAGCGCTGCTCGATGGTGCATGGCGCGGTGGCCCCAAAACCGAAACCGCCCCGCTGATGAAAAACAAAGAGCACGCTGGCGAGCGGCGCGTTTGGGTCAGCGATGAAGGGCAGAGCGCCGTATCGCATTTCAATCCAAAGGCCGTGTATGCCAACGGCACGCTTATGGACATTGATATCGAAACCGGCCGCACCCATCAAATACGCGTGCACGCCAAGCACAACGGGCACGCCGTGCTGGGCGATACACGTTACGGCGATAACCGCAGCAATGCCGCATTTAAAAAAGCGGGCTTTACTCGCATGTATTTACATTCAATGCAGTTGGCCTTCCATTGGCAAGGCGAAGACGTGGTGCTAAACGCACCGGTGGATAACGATTGGCAGCGCGCCCAGCTCGCGCTCGAACGAGGTGTTGTGGCAGGTGAGCGCTGAACAAAAACCCATGCTTGGACAATTTGACGCTGCAACCGAGGCCGACATGCAAGCCTTGGCACAGCGTTTGGCTAAAACGCTGCAAAAGCGGACCGTTATCGCGCTAAACGGCGATCTGGGCGCCGGTAAAAGTGTTTTTGCCAGAGCCATCATTCGCGCGCTGGGCCATGAGGGTGCGGTAAAAAGCCCCACCTACACATTAGTAGAGCAATACCGTGTGCCGGGCTGGCAAATCGCCCATTTCGATTTATACCGCCTAACCGATCCGGAAGAGCTGCAATTTATCGGCTTTCGCGAGCTGGTGGTAGAGAGCGATCTAATGTTGATCGAATGGCCTGATCATGGCGAAGGCTATTTGCCCGAGTTCAGTCATGTGATCGATATTAGTTACACGGATAGCGGGCGAAGCGTTCAAATTGCCAGCGGATCGTAAGGTTTGGCAGAAATCTTTGTGGTAACTTATCGTGCTCGGCGGCTTAAGCTTTGCTGGGCTGCCAGATCGCTGTGGCAAGCAGTGCTGCATAGTACCTTCAAATTCTTCATTGTTTTTTTCTGAATCTCTCCTACTCTCTATTGTGAGCGCAGCTGCGTGTGTTGCTGAATATTTGGCTGATGTTTGTGCAATTGCTCGAACCACGCAACACGCAGCCCGAATAAAGCAGTGGGAGGGGTAATGAGAAAGGTTTTTACGCTAAAGCGACGGCATTTTTTAAAAGTGTTGGGTGCAGGCACCGCCATGAGCGCGGTGGGTAACTCCGCATGGGCAGCAGGCCAGCTACAAGCGTTCCGCATGGTGCAGCAAGAAAATGTGATGCTGCATTTTGATGTAAATCAGGCAGCGCCCGATGCCCGATTGTTTACCTTAGAAAACCCCGACCGCTTAGTGATCGATCTACCCAACACCACGCTTTCATCAGCACTGCAAAATGAACACTATCAAGACGGCGTTGTTAGCGGTATGCGTTTTGGTGAACACGCCGAAGACAAACTGCGCATCGTTGTGGATTTACGCCGCCCGGTATCCCCGGCATTTAAATTTGTGGAACGCCAAGGCGGCCAACGCTTAGTTGTGGACTTAGGCGTAAAAGGCAACCCGGAGCTGGCCAACTACCAAGCACGCATCACCGAGCCATCACAATTGCGCGACATGATCGTAGCGATCGATGCAGGCCACGGTGGCAAAGACCCCGGCGCCATCGGCCAACGTAAAACCAAAGAAAAAGACATTACACTATCGGTAGCGTTAAGGTTGTACAAACGCTTGCAAGGCCAAAAAGGCATAACGCCTGTGCTAATACGCAACACCGATAAATACGTAGCCCTGCGCGAACGTATACGTATAGCCCGAAGTCGACATGCCGATCTGTTTGTATCGATTCATGCCGATGCATTTAAACGACGCGAAGCCCAAGGCAGTTCGGTGTATGCCTTATCGTTAAAAGGCGCAAGTTCAGAAGCGGCACAATGGTTGGCCGATAAAGAAAACGAAGTGGATGCGTTGTTTGGCGATGTAGCGCTTGATGGCTTAAGCCAGGACTTAAAAGAAACCCTGTTAAACCTAACGCAAAACAATACGCTGGAGGCGAGCATGGAAGTGGGCAGGGATGTGCTAGCCCAGCTAACACGTGTGGGTGCAGTGCATAAAAAGCAGGTAGAACAAGCCAACTTTGCGGTGCTGAAATCGCCGGATATTCCATCGGTGCTGGTAGAAACGGCGTTTATCTCTAATTTGAAAGAAGAGAAAAAGCTAAACAATAAGCGCTTTCAGGAACAGCTTGCGGTTGCAGTGCAAAATGGGGTGACAACGTATTTGAAACGACGGGCGCCAGAAGGGACGTATCTTTATCATAGTCGTTCTGGCACGGGTTAGTGTGAAGCGGAGACTGTCAATTATGCAAGCAGGCTGGGATAAAGACGTACTAAACTTTTGGTTTAATGAGTTAACACCAAAACAATGGTTCAGTTCATCGGAGGAATTAGATAACACGATAAAGCAACGCTTCGGCTCACTGCTAGACGCATTAACCCAACAAGTGCCCGACACCGTGCGTGAGAATGTTAAAACAACCTTGGCAGCCATTATTGTGCTGGATCAGTTTTCCAGAAACCTGGGTCGTGGCAGTAGTGCAGCATTCGCCAATGACGATGCAGCTTTGGTATTGGCGCAAGCCGCTGTGGATGCCGGCGAAGATGAACAATTAACTACCGATGAAAAACATTTTTTATACATGCCGTTTATGCATGCAGAAAACATGGAAGCACAAGATCGCAGTGTGGCCCTGTTTGAAGCAATAGATCGTGCAGAGCACGCGGTTGAACACCGCGATATCGTCGTAAAGTTTGGCCGCTACCCACACAGAAACGAAGTGTTGGGCAGAGAATCGACGCCTGAAGAAATCGAATATTTAAAAGATGCCCGGCGTTTTGGACAGTAGTGCTAAAGGTAAACTCAAAACTTAAGGCATACTCTAAATAGAGTATAAATAACGCGCAAACGAATAAAGCATTGACGCTGTAATGCGCTACCGGTAATTTACTGGGGTTCAAATAAAGAAAGGCCGCTTAAGCGACATGGAGTCATCTCCTCACTGGCTGCAACCCCATGGCTGAAGTTACCAGCTATCGGGTGTTCATTTCAGCCGTTTCCAACGAATTAAAAAGCTACCGCGAAGCGCTGGCAGCGCATCTGCGCACTCAAGAAATTGAAGTGCGGGATCAGAATCACTTTCGGCAAAGCGGCAAAACCCTGTTGGAGGCAATTAGCGATTACATTGAAAACTGCGATGCGGTTATTTGCCTGATTGGGGATCAGTGTGGCGACTTGCCCAGCGCTGAACATATGGCAGCTGTGGGTGAGAACGCAAGTGCGGCGCAGTTTCGAGAGCATGCTGGTGTAGGTGATATTTCTTTAACGCAGTGGGAATTTATACTGGCCAAATCCCATGGCAAAAACATCTTTTCATACTTTACCGTAGCGGGTTTTAAAGCAGACGCAGCATCGGAAGAAACCGATGCTAAACAAACTTTACAAGCAAGTTATCGTGAGTGGGTAAAGCAAACCGGCACGAATCGCGACAAACTCGAAACGGTTGAACAATTGTTGGTTGATGTGTCGGCGTTAGACTTTCCAACGGTTATAAAAGCGAAACCCAACAAC
>CALDTX010000136.1 GCA_937923565.1 uncultured Granulosicoccaceae bacterium
AGTTGTAGCAAATGCTTATATAAAGCCGCAAATGAAAAGCTATTTAGGCAGGCTTGCTCATCAACTCAGTAAAGAGGGGGCCAATTGTCCAATTTTCTTAATGCACTCGGGTGGCGGTATTATCGACTTAAACAGTGCTGCCGAGTTTCCAGTACGGCTTGTTGAATCTGGCCCTGCCGGTGGGGCCGTGTTTGCCGCGAACATCGCTGCACGTTATGGTTTGAATAAAGTGTTGTCTTTTGATATGGGCGGCACCACGGCGAAAATTTGTTTGATCAAAAACCAACAACCAAAAACAAGTCGCGTATTTGAAGTTGCCCGGACCTATCGGTTTAAAAAAGGCTCTGGCATGCCAATTTCAATTCCGGTAATCGACATGGTTGAAATAGGCGCAGGCGGTGGCTCGTTAGCGCATGTAGACTCCATGCGGCAAATTCGGGTCGGTCCTCAGTCTGCGGGTTCTGAACCTGGGCCTGCGTGTTATGCGCGCGGTGGTGATCAACCGGCTGTCACCGATGCCGATCTCATACTCGGGAAGCTAGACCCAGATCATTTTGCTGGCGGTTCGATCGCTTTAAATGCAGATGCTGCTGCCTCAGCACTTACCGATGTGTTGGGAAACACGTTGTCAATGGATGCACAAACCGCAGCGTTCGGGCTTTCAGAAGTGGTTGATGAAAACATGGCTAACGCAGCACGTGTTCATGCTGTAGAGAATGGTGAAGATTTATCCGAATACACCATGATCGCATTTGGTGGGGCTGCACCATTACACGCAGCAAGGTTATGCGAAAAACTCGGTGTTAATCGATTTCTGGTGCCATCAGGTGCAGGTGTTGGTTCAGCCATTGGGTTCCTTCGCGCGCCGTTTAGTTTTGAAGCCAATCGCAGTGTGTATATGCGACTCTCCGATTTTGATAGCGCTGCTGTTAAAACCTTGTTCGAAGAGCTGAGTTCCGAAGCAAAACGCTTTGTATTAAATTGCGATTCGCAAGCCGAAGTTTTAAGTGAATACAAAGTTTACATGCGATATTCAGGGCAGGGCTGGGAAATACCCATCGTCCTGAGTTCAGAACAGGCGGCTAACCCAACTCAGGCACTTTTACAGTCATTGTTCGAAGCTGAATACACTAAATTGTTTGGTCGTACAGTCGAGGGTATGGATGTTGAAATTACTGTTTGGGCCGTTAATGCAACCACACCGCCACTGAGCATTGAACAACTTACGCTTGCGCAGAATCAGGGTGATGCAACGGTTGCTGGTAAAAGAGTGTTGTTTGATCCGGCATTGGCGACAACGACCCAAGCCAATGTAGTTGATCGCGACGCGCTAGCCTTAGGGCAAACCGTTAACGGACCTGCGGTTATCACTGAAAATGAAACAACAATAATTCTGCCCAGCAGTTGCACCGCTATTGCACAAGCTGATGGCTGTATCGACATTGCAGTTAACCTTTAACGGCGAAGGAAAGACCATGATATCAATTGATACTTCTGCTGTTTCCAATCAAGTTATGTGGAACCGATTAATATCGGTTGTCGAGGAGCAGGCTCAAGCGCTGGTTCGCACGGCGTTTTCCACGTCGGTTAGAGAGGCGGGTGATCTATCTGCAGGTGTTTACGATCAGCACGGTCAGATGCTGGCTCAGGCGGTTACAGGTACACCCGGGCATGTGAATGCCATGGCCGATGCGGTGCCGCATTTTATTCGTCGCCTGGGTTACGACAATATTTTTGAGGGCGATGTTTACATCACTAACGATCCTTGGGAAGGTACTGGCCACTTACACGATATAACGGTGGTGTCGCCGTCGTTTCATAACAGCAAGCTGGTTGGTTTTTTTGCGTGTACAGCGCACATTGTTGATATCGGTGGTCGTGGCTTTGGTGCAGATGCCAATTCTGTCTACGAGGAAGGTTTATACATTCCTATTATGAAAATGGCTGAGCGCGGTGTTGTCAACAAAACACTGATACAAATCATTCGTGGCAATGTTCGGGAGCCGGAACAAATTGTTGGCGATGTGTATGCGTTGGCCACCTGCAACGAAATTGGTCATCGTCGGCTTATTGAAATGATGAATGAATTCTCGTTAGGCAATCTTGAAAGCATAGCCTCCTTTATTCTGGATAATTCGCGTGAAGCCACACTTGCAGCGATTGCAGCCTTATCGCCGGGCTCTGCCCATGGCGAGCTTCATATAGATGGGTACAGTTCGCCAGTAGCGCTCAAAGTAAAGCTTGATATCTGTAGTGATCACATCATGTGTGACTTTGCAGGAACCTCTGGACTGGACAAGAAAGGGATTAATGTGCCGTTGGTTTATACCAAAGCTTATGCCTGCTATGCGTTGAAATGTGCGATAGCACCGGAAATACCCAACAATGCGGCATCCCTAGCGCCTTTCCAAATTACTGCGCCGGAGAACAGCATTGTTAATGCCTTGCATCCAGCCCCTGTGGCGCTACGTCATGTTATTGGGCATATGATTCCCGATACTGTTTACAACGCATTGGATCAACTGTTACCACGAACGGTACCCGCTGAAGGGGCAAGTGCTCTTTGCAACTTTCAGGTGTCACTGCGACCACGAACCGATGTATCAGCCAACGATGAAAATCTAAGCCAACAAGAGCGCGCTGATCTCCTTAATGCCCGTCGCTCTGAAGTGCTCACTTTCAATTCAGGTGGCTCGGGCGCAAGACCTTCTGCAGATGGATTAAATGCAACGGCATTTCCGTCTGGTGTTATGACGATGCCCATCGAAGCCACAGAGAATGTCGGTCCTTTAATAATTTGGCGTAAAGAGCTAAGGCCTGATAGTGGCGGTGCTGGACAATACCGTGGCGGCTTAGGTCAGTACATGGAAGTCGGTGCAACCGCTGGGCATGAATTTGATTTCTCAGCTATGTTTGATCGTGTGGATCATCCGGCGCAAGGGCGGCAAGGTGGGCAGGATGGCGCTTGTACGGTTATCGCTCAAGACGATGGTACGCCAATGAAAGGTAAGGGGCGTCAATTCGTGCCTCACGGACGAAAAGTAATGCTCGAGTTTCCAGGTGGAGCCGGGTATGGATCAGTTGCACAACGTGAAAAGTCGGCGGTTCGAAATGATCTGGCGCAAGGAATATTGAAATTGCAAACTTTATTCGCCCATTAACTATTGATAACAAAACCGTTATCGCGGTGCATTCAACAATAAACTCAATGCAATCAGCGGGGTCAATAC
>CALDTX010000137.1 GCA_937923565.1 uncultured Granulosicoccaceae bacterium
GATCTTTGGCTCATTTTCAAACGATAACCCAAAATGAAAACGTTTGCATTTTTATTTTCATCAAGTATGCTTTAGCTAATGTTGCGCAACTAACGATGACCATGGAATTTTTGCAGTATTTTGGTGGGGTGTTTGAACCGCTGTCGTTCATGCTTTTAGTTCTGGGTACCGTCGGTGGCTTAATACTGGGAGCAACTCCCGGTTTATCGCCAACGATGGCCGTAGCGCTTCTCATACCATTTACCTTTCAGCTACAGCCCACACAGGGTTTAATCTTGTTGGGTGCCGCGTATACGTCAACTGTTGCGGGCGGCGCGGTGAGTGCCATTTTGCTAAAAATTCCTGGTGCTCCGGCCAATATTGCCACCGCGTTAGACGGGCACGAAATGGCAAAACGCGGCGAGGGCGCGAAGGCTTTGCACGTGTCTTTTCTGGCTTCGGGCATCGGCGGCGTCTTCGGCGTATTGCTGTTGATATTCCTAACACCGGTGTTGGCCAAGTGGGCACTGGCGTTCGGGCCGTCGCATTTATTCTGGATGGCCATTTTGGGCGTTACCATTATTGGATCGCTAGACTCAAAGTCGTTTGTTAAAGGCCTGTTATCGGGCTGTCTTGGTTTCTGGTTAGCGATGATCGGTTACGATGATATTCAAGGTGCGCAGCGGTTTATCTTTCACGATGCCTTAACCGGTGGTGTGAATATCATTACCGCACTTATTGGTATTTTTGCGATTCCTCAAGTTATCGACATGTTTTCAAAGGGGCGTAAAAAAGTCGACATTGCACGTATAGAAGTGCAGAAACAATCCTTATTGGATTCATTTAAATTATTAGCCAGCTATGCCAAAGCAACAACCATAGGTACCGTGGTTGGGTCGGTGGTTGGTCTTATACCGGGTGTCGGTGGTCAAATTGCAGGCTTGGTATCTTACGATCAAAGTAAAAAGTTCTCTAAGCATCCCGAGCGTTTTGGCACGGGTCATCCGGAAGGGGTGATAGCGGCAGAATCTGCTAACAACGCTATGGTTGGTCCGTCGTTGGTACCGTTGCTAACGTTGTCGATTCCAGGTAGCCCAACGGCGGCTGTATTGCTGGGCGGTTTACTGATTCACGGTATTTTTCCAGGCTCCGACTTGTTTGAGAACCATCCACAAGTGGCTTGGACGTTTATAAACTCTATGCTCATTGGCCAAATTCTGATGGTGATATTTGGTATCTGGATAGCCGGTTATGCGGCACGTGTAGCGCGTGTGCCCAGCTCGATTATGGCGTCTGCTGTTTTAGTGTTGGCGTTGTTTGGTTCGTATTCTGTGCAGCAGTCGATGGGCGATGTTTACATCATGGCTGTGTTGGGTGTGTCCATGTACTTTTTAGAGAAGTTTGGATTTTCAGCAGCACCGCTCGTTTTAGGGCTCATTCTTGGACCAATCGCTGAAAGTAATTTTATTCAGGGCAGCATGATCGCCAATGCCACTGATGGCGCATTTACTTACTTCATGACAGGTCCCCTAAACTTGCTGCTGATTGCATTGGTTATTGCATCGATTGCCTACAGCTTTATCATGTCCAGACGCGCGGTGCCAATATCGATCAACGACGATAAAGCAACGGAGACAATGCCGTGAGCACGCAGCGTATTCAACACTTAGTACCGTCAACCGTTATTTTGCTGTTAGCGGGCACCGTTGCGTTTTTAAGTTTTACCCGTGAACCTGCAGCTGCATTCCTTTTCCCGCGATTGGTTTCTGTTGTTATGTTATCGCTGGCGTTGTGGAATTTTCTGCGAGCAGCACGCGGTTTATCCAAAGTAGGGGCCGGCATTAATGCAGCGCAGCTTAAAGCGATTTTGCCTGGGCTTGCCGTATTGGCGGTATTTATATTCTTCGCTGCAAAATTCCTGGGTTTTTATGTGGCCTCATTTGCTGCATTTTTTGTGATGTTCTCGATTTATGATCCTGATTCGCACGCCAGTGTGAAGGTATGGGTTAAGCGAATCGTTATATCATTTTTGTTTATGTTGGTCATTTATGGCTTGTTTTCGATGTTACTGAAGGTGCAAACACCTCGGGGTCTATTCTTCTGATCAACACGATCAGTCAACACTTGGAGTTAGTATGAAAAAACAATTTATGGGCGCAATAATGGCGCTATCAGTTTTGGCATTGGGTACCTCTGCCGTTAATGCAGGCGACTACCCTGATAGACCAATCTCTGTCATGGTGTCTTACGGTGCTGGTGGTGCAACTGATTTTCAAGCACGCATTGTTACCATGATGGCCGGTGGCGACGACTTCCTCACACAGCCTATTGTAATCATCAACAAGCCCGGTGCAGGTGGTCGCGTAGGCTGGAACTGGTTTGCTTCTGAAGCTGAAAATGATGGCTATTCTTTAGCGGCTTATAACATTCCGCATTTTGTTGCTCAGTCTATTGAAGGTGGCGTGAAGTACTCAGCAGATAGTTTCGAACCAATCGCAAACTGGGGTGCAGATCCTGCCGTTGTGGTTGTTGGTAAAGACAGCGAATACAACACTATTGAAGAGTTAGTTGCATTCGCTAACGAAAACCCGGGCAAGCTAACATTGTCTGGTGCTGGTTTATACGTTGGACATCACATTGCCGCGCTTCAGTTGGAAAAAGCAACTGGTGCTAAGATGGCTTACATTCCAACCAAAGGCGGCGGTGCTGCAGCCATGAAAGCGGTTATAGCTGGAGACGTTATAGCCGGTATCAATAACTTGTCGGATGCTTACCGTGCAAGGGAGGCAGGTAATGTCAAAATTCTTGCTGTCGCTGATATCGCTCGTAACGAGCAATTCTTACCGGATGTACCAACGTTAATGGAAGCTGGAATCGATGTTGATAATTCATCCGTTAACTTTCGTGGTTTGATGGTGCCAAAAGGTACACCAGACGATGTTATAGCGATGTTGGCTGAAAAGGTACCTGCCATGTTTGCCAGCGCCAGAGTTAAAAAGCAAATGGATGCCGGTGGGTCACCCTTGAAGATCATGACGCGTGAAGAGGTTCAGAAAATGTGGGCTGACCGGGAAGTTTACTTAACAGAACTGTTAGCGGGCCTTAAGTAAATAAAGGCGGCTGTTCCAAGCCGATACCTGCAATGTGTGCTGCAGGTATCGGCACGTTATTAACACCAGACAACACTAAAGGGCGTTATTTTGTCTACAACAGGTGATAGATCGTCGGCACAAACGGGTGCCGTATCGTCCTCAGAACTGAGAGCTGAGGCGGTTGAAACTATTGATGCCATGGTTGCGCGGGCACGTATTGCCCAGCAAGCGTATGCGCAAAATGCAACACAAACCAAATTCGATTTGGCGGCAAAAGCTGCTGCCTGGGCTTTAATGGAACCAGAGCGAAATAAGTTGTTATCTACTATGGCGGTTGAGAGTACCGGCCTTGGTAATGTCGCTGATAAAATTAGGAAAAACCATCGAAAAACATTGGGTACGCTGCGCGATATCAATAACGCTGCCACTACTGGTATTTTGTCTGATGACAAAAGCACGGGTATTACGGAAATCGCCAGACCTATTGGCGTTGTTGGTGCTGTAGTGCCATCCACAAATCCTGCAGCTACACCCACTAATAATGTGGTTAACGCCCTAAAGTGCGGTAATGCAATCATCTTATCGCCTTCACCTGCGGGTGCGAAAGTGTGTGAAAAACTCTTGACGTTTATGCATACAGAATTACAAAAAATAGGGGAAAACCCTGACTTAATTCAAATGGTGCCGTTGCCATCATCAAAAGAAAAAACACAACGCTTAATGGAAGCGGTTGATCTAATCATTGTAACGGGCAGTCAAGACAACGTAAGGCGTGCTTACTCCAGTGGCTCACCCGCGATCGGTGTGGGCGCTGGTAATGCCACCGTTATTATCGATGAAACCGCACAATTGTCAGATGCTGCGCAAAAAATTGCGGCATCAAAAACGTTTGATAACGCAACATCATGTTCTTCAGAAAACGTGTTAATTGTTGTGGACTCAATTAAGGATCAATTTATAGAAGCGCTTGAGCAAGCGGGTGGACGCGTCCTTGACGATGCTCAAGCGCAAGCGGTAAAAACTGCCTTGTTCCAAGGCGGCAAACTGAATCGTCATATGATCGCTAAAGACATCGCACCGTTTTTGGCAGCCGCAAACATCAGTGTGAGAAACCCTGACACGGCTCGGTTTGTCGTTTTACCCAG
>CALDTX010000138.1 GCA_937923565.1 uncultured Granulosicoccaceae bacterium
CGATCAGCTTCGATGGCGATAAGCCTTTGCTTATAGAGTGTTGCCAATGCACGTTTAAAATTCTTTTTCGATACTTTAAACGTTGCATAAATTTCTTGAGGATCGCTTTTATCGGTGAGTTGGCTAACCCCGTTGTTGCTATCCAGATAGGCCATGACGGCGTCACACAATTCGTCGCGTACTTCGCTGGGCCTGGATTGTAAGGCAAGGTCTATACGACCATCGGCTCTGTGCTGTTTAACAAAGCCTTGTACGGTTTGACCAACTTTTAAGGGTTGAAACACTTCATCTTTGTAAATGAGGCCAATCGCTTGATCGTTAATAACGGCTTTGAAACCGAGATCGGTTCGTTGGTAAATCAATAGCTGCACCGGTTCCCAAGTTTTTAAGCCTGGCCAATTATCGGGTAAATGGTGATCTAAACGGCTAGTGGCTGCCAAGCGCCCCGAATTGTCCAAATAAACCAGTACGCACTCATATTGGCCCACTTCCAGCGGTCGGCGTTGTTCAGCGAACGGCAGTAGTAGCTGCTTTGCGATGCCCCAATCCAAAAACGCACCGGCGTTGCTGACGCCTGCGACTTTAAGACAGGCACAACAATCGATACCGACGCGCGGTTGTTCGAGCGTTGCCACCAGATTAGCCTGACTGTCAGTGAAAATGAACGCTTTAACGCTATCGCCCACCTGTGCATCGGGCAGTTCGCTGAGCGGCATCGGTAATTGATCAATCTGAGCATTTTCCAACCAAATTGTGTCGAAATCGATACGGTTTATGCGAAGATCTTGGGTGGTTCCAATTATCATGGGAATTGTTTGGCAGGCGTTAAGTTGATTGTAGTGCTAACTGCAATTAATTGAACCCTTCAATTGTTTATCGGATCAGTTTTAGGAGCGGTTTTTGACACACTCAACACTTGGCAGTGTAATTCTAGCGCCTATGGAAGGTGTTATTGATGCTGCCATGCGTGCGCGGCTAACTGATCTTGGCGGATACACCCGTTGCGTTACCGAATTTGTTCGGGTTAGTGATGTGCTGTTGCCAGAACGTGTTTTTCATCGTTTATGCCCTGAGTTACTGCAAGATGCCCGGACGCCTTCTGGTGTACCTGTTTATGTGCAGCTGTTGGGCAGTAATGCCGAAGCGCTTGCAGTAAACGCTAAAAGGGCGGTGTCATTGGGGGCATTGGGCATCGACCTGAACTTCGGCTGTCCGGCGAAAACCGTGAACAACAGTCAAGGTGGCTCAATATTATTACGCGAGCCTGAATGGGTACACCGGATAGTGGCTACTGTGCGCGATGCTATTCCTGCTCAAATACCCTTAACGGTGAAGATTCGCCTCGGTTATGACGACGCGAGTGGTTTACACGCTTTGTGTCGGGGTATTTGGCAATCGGGTGCGAGCGAGTTAGCGATACATGCCCGAACCAAATTCGATGGTTATAAACCACCGGCCTACTGGGACTTAGTAAAGCCTGTCGTGGAGGAGTTTGGCGCGTCGAACACTATTATTAACGGTGAAATTTGGACACTCGACGATAGCAATGAGGCGCAACTCCGCAGTGGTTGTTCGCATATTATGTTGGGGCGGGGAGCGTTAAGTTCGCCGGACTTGGCCAGCCGTATTGTGGCTGGTAACGCCAATACCGAAGCAATGCCTTGGCGGGAGCTTGTAAAAATTGTACACGCGCAATTTATCAGTAGCGATTGCTCGAGCCCGAGACATGTGGGCAATCGTACCAAGCAATGGCTTGCGTATCTGCGGCGCAGCTACCCTGAGTCTCTGAGTTTGTTTCAACGTTTGCGCACATTGCATTCGATCGACGAAATTAACAACGCGTTTGCTGCACACATGCAAAGCGATTTAGCGATTGCGTGTTAGAGGGTGCAGCCCAGTTTTGGGTCGTTGGAAAATTGAAAGGAGGGTGTATCTTGCGAAATTCCGTCGATGGTTTTGGCCATTTTACCCAGCCAAGTATCTGCCCAGACGCGTTGGTCGTAATTTAAAGTTTCTACAAACTCGAAAGCGAAATCACGCCACAACTGTCGATTAGCACCCCATTGCTCGGGGTGTTGTTTTTCAACTAATGTCCATAGTTTGGCAACTTGCGTAGCCATGTCTTTTTCGTACGTGGTTGATGCCTGATTTCTGGCCAGCGTAAATAATTCTTTATTCCAGACATGCACGAGTTTGTAGTATTGGTTACGTAAGCTGACTTGCTTGGCAAACGTTTCATCGAGTAGTTCTCTTTGCGTTTTAGTGAAGTCAAAACCAATACGGGATGCCCACTTAACCACGTTTTCTACGCGGGTTTCCCGCCTTTCATCTTTGGTTTTCGATTGATAGCGATTAAAGTTTTTGCGCCGTTCACTGGCAAAGCGTTTTTCGATGAAATCAATTTGCTCATCGGTAAGCGATTGCATTATTGAAAACGAGTAGTTAGCTGGATGGCACATGCGTATGGCCTGTGTATAACCTTCGCTAACGTTTATCCAGTTAGTCACTTCTGCTTTATTCAGGCTTTCGCGATCGAGCACGCCAGCTCTTATACGACGCAACAGCTCAGCATACTTGGGCATTTCGGATTGTCTGTGCCAAACGTGAAAACTACCTAAGCGCTGTTCAAAGGCATCAACCTGCGTGCTGTTGAAGTCGCCGAGCTTGTGGAATTCGCCTCGTATTTGGTCGTCGAGCCGGTTATACAATGGGCCGATAATCAATTTACTGTTGGTACAGGCGCCAAGTATTATTGTGCAAACGAGCAAGCTTAGAATGACGCTGATACGGCTGAAACCGGATACATGCCGCACGGGTTTGCCGAATCCGTTCGTCAACGGTGTGCATCTTTGCTTCAATTGCAAAGGAAAGTGTGCGTTTTCATGGTCAGTTGATATCATAGCCTTATAGATTCTAGCTTGGCATCTGGGTAGGCAGTAGGCCCTCTAACGCCAACTTCATGACAACGAGGTAACAAATGTCTGATTGTGTCGTCGGTCCAAATACCGTCATTTCTTTTCACTATGATTTGTATGATGAGTCTGCTGAGAAAATAGAGTCGTCAGCCGAATCCAGCCCTATGGTCTTCTTGTACGGGCAAAACAACGTTTTAGCTTCGTTACAGGAGGCTCTTTTAGGTAAAAAGGAAGGCGATGATTTCTCATTAACCATTCCTTCTGGAAAAGCTTACGGTCGGTACTACCCGGACAGATTGCAACGAATTGCAATAAAACAGATTGATGGCGGTAAGAAACAAAAGTTCCGTGTAGGCCAGGTCATTAATCTTCAAGGTCAGCGGGGCGGATCTCCGGGCACAATTGTCAAAGTCGGTAAATTTAACCTCGATATCGATGCTAACCACCCATTAGCCGGAAAAGACCTTACATTTGATGTGAAAATAGTATCGGTTCGCGAGGCCAGTGCAGAAGAAGTTGCGCATGGCCATGCGCACGGCCCTGGTGGTCATCAACACTAACGGTTTGTTGTTGGTACTGTGTGATTAATGGTGTGCTTTGCTTCTCTGCATGCCGAGTTAAGGAGTTTCCTATGAGCGCGTTCAAATTTTTTAGAGTGGTGGCTATCGTCACGGTTGCAACTGTATCGGTATCGGCCTGTTCAACAAACCCGGTTACCGGTAAAAGCGATTTGCTGTTGGTGGATGAATCCTGGGAGCTCAATGTCGGTAAGCAAAATTATTTGCCACTGCGGCAATCACAAGGCGGTGACTATGTCGTCGATCCTGGCGTTGCTCAGTACGTTCGGAATGTTGGCAACCGCTTAGCCGCTAAAAGTGATCGTAAACTACCGTATGAATTTAACGTCATAAACGATTCAGTACCCAATGCATGGGCGCTACCCGGCGGCAAAATTTCCATTAATCGTGGTTTATTGGTTGAACTCAAGAATGAAGCAGAGCTTGCGGCTGTTCTTGGCCATGAAATTGTGCACGCTGCAGCAAAGCACGGCGCCAGAGGCCAATCGCGTGGTGTACTTTTACAAGGGGCAGTCGTGGCGGCAACGTTGGCAGGCAACCACAATGGTTATGGTCAGGCAGCTCAATTTGGTGCAGGTTTGGCGGCGCAACTAACGAACAGTAAGTATGGTCGTAATGCTGAACTTGAGTCCGACTTCTATGGCATGCAGTACATGGCAAGAGCTGGCTATAACCCACAAGGTGCTGTTGATTTACAAAGAACGTTTCTGCGTTTATCCGAAGGTCGTCGTAGCGATTTCATCAGCGGGCTTTTCGCCAGCCATCCTCCTTCACAAGAGCGTGTTGAAAAAAACATAGCAACCGCTAAATCGTTGCCGGTTAACGGCGATTTGGGTGCAGCACGATACCAAGCAGCGATGCGACGCTTGCAAAAAACAAAAGCAGCCTATGATCTGTTTGATGATGCGCAAAAAGATCTGCAGAATAAAAATACTGCAGCTGCATTAAGCAAGGTTAATCGGGCTATTCAAATAGAGCCTCAGGAAGGGCACTTCCATTCGTTTCTTGGCGATATAGAACGCTCTAAAGGTAATAACAGAGCCGCGAGAAAATACTACGACAAGGCTGTTAGCCTAAATAAGAGTTTCTATTATTATCGTGTACGCCGAGCGCAGGTTAACCAGCTGCTTGGCAGTGATGCGCGGGCGAAGTCCGATTACGAATACAGCATGACGCTACTGCCCAGTGCTGAGGCACAATTTGGTTTGGGAACCCTCGAAAAGAAGTCGGGCAACATTGAAAAGGCAAAGCAGTACTATGCTCAGGCCGCTCAATCAAATAGCCCAACCGGTAAAAAGGCCATGGATGCTTTGTTATCTCTGGACCTTTCAGACAATCCACAAAACTACCTATTAGTTAATCGAGGTTTAACCGAAGCGGGTACCTTTGCTTTTCAGTTAATTAATAAAACTTCTCGCCCGTTAACCGGTATAACCTTAGGTGTGCAAGGCGTGGGTTCCAATAACAGTACCCGTCAATCCATTGGAGGAACGCTGGCAGCTGGAGAAAGTAAGATTATAGATACCGGCAGGCGCATGACTAAAGCACAAGCGGATGCTATCCGTGTGGTTGTGCTTGATGTCAAAGTTAAAAACTAGCTTCAATTCATCTAACTGACCTTAACCGGATTACACATAACAATGGACCTCAAGCAGCTTAGCCGCTCACTTAAGCGTTTCAGCATCACGGTGCTAAGTGCGTTGACGTTTATGTTTGTGGGTCACGCAAACGCCAACAATGCAATAACCGATCTACTCGGTACTGCACTAGCTTGTCAACTTGTGAAAGAAACTGCCCTGGCCGATATGGACGTACAGCCACTTTATCGGGTTGTCGACGGGCAGTGTATTGCCAGCGAGCCGGGAAGTGGGGCAAGTAGTTGGTATAGCGACAACCAATGTTCAGTGTCGGTATCGTTCGCCAGTCAAAGTATGGGTGATTACTGTGCACAGGCCAGTGACAGAGCGCGGTTAGGAAACGCTGAAAATATTGCCGAGAATACATGGAGCTTGTCTCCGGGTAACCGGATTAACCTGGGCGCCAGAACACTCAAGAATCTAACGCAACCGTATGTACAACGCGTTGCTTATCGGCAAGTGAACACAGCGCGTGGAACGTGCGAGCTTGAGATGCGCATTTACAAACGGCATCCTGCAAGCGTTGGTGAAAAAACCTTAATCGCTTTTCATGGCGGTAGTTGGAGTA
>CALDTX010000139.1 GCA_937923565.1 uncultured Granulosicoccaceae bacterium
ACCAATCAATTCAATAAAGCGCTGCGCTTCGTCATCGGGAGCCAAAGTGCCAAGCGATGTCGGGTTACCATCAAACCAGCCCATGGTGCCGACGAAGTAGGCGCGAACCGACCAATCCACGCGGCCATAGTATTCGCGTAAGTGTGGCTTATTGGCCAGATGTTCAGGTAATGCTACTTTATGGGCGAGTTCGTCCATGGTTAAGCCGGCATCCATACCGTTGCGCGTTTCATCCACAACGTGCTTTATCGCGTCACGGTAATCACTTAATACCGCTTTAATTTCATTGCTACCAATCACAGCTTTGGTGTGTCCAGGCGCAAGTACTTCTGCCTTGAAATCCATGAGTTGATCGAGTGTGTCGGCCCACGAATCAAAATCACGGTATTCGGTTCCGCGTATGGCATATAGGTTTGGAAACGAGCGGTAAAAGTTATCGCCACAAAATAAAACTTTTTTATCCGCATACCAAACCACCATGTGATCAGGCGTTTCACCGGGCGCCATCACCAATTGCAATTCGATGCCACACAAACGGATGGTTTCACCCGCCATGGCGACTTTGCGCGTAGGTGGCAGGCTACCGGCACCCAGACCTTTCATGGGTCGGTCACCTGGCCCTACGCCAATGCCAATAAATTCATCGGGGTATGACAGCGCAATGCCGAATTGTCGCTTGGTGCGCATCTGCATCGACTTAGTGGGCCGCGCATGTGATGACGCAACAGCGAGAAAATCATCGGAGTATTGTTCACTTGCCAGTATGGCCGGATCATCATCAGCTGCAAAAACGCTAGCGCCTGAAACATGGTCACGATGTGAGTGTGTGTAGATGATCGTTACGATCGGTAAATCAGTAATGCGTCGAAACTCAGCAAGTATGTTTTCCGCGGCACCAATCGATTCGCTGGTGTCGATAATAATCAGGCCGTCGTCGCCTTTAATCATGTACACATTCGATGCCGCAAACCCGAATGCCTGATACACATTCTCAGCGATTTGCACCACTTCCTTACTGAAGTATTCGGGGTGAGCTAGCAGCTCAGGATGGGTTTGCATGTTATCTCCTCGGTGGATTGATTCGCTCAGCGGCACATTTTGGGATCCCAATAAAGCATATTAACGAATTTTTCACCATTTTCGTCCAATTTTCCTTGCATTGGGATCCCAAGATGTGGATTATGTGGTTCTCCATTGGTGGTAAAGCAACTCCATGAGCGACACTCGGTAATGGCCAGAAAGAACGTACTTTTCATCATGTGCGACCAACTCAGGTATGACTACCTGGGGTGCACGGGTCATCCAAGCATAAAAACACCCAACATCGACGCCTTAGCCACCCGCGGCGTGCGCTACAGCAATACCTACTGCCAGTCCCCAATTTGCGGCCCTTCACGAATGAGTGCTTACACCGGCCGCTATGTGTCGTCACACGGCTCGGCATCAAACTTTGCTCCTTTGCGCATTGGTGAAAAAAATATAGGACATCACCTGAACCCCTTAGGCGTTCGCACCGTGCTGGTTGGAAAAACACATATCATCCCCGACAAAGAAGGCATGGAACGGCTCGGCATTGATGCCAACAGTGCTATCGGTGTTCATCATGCACAGGCAGGTTTTGAAGCCTATGAAAGAGACGACGGCATTCACCCCGATTCAATGGTTCGACCCGACCTACCCTACAACGAATATTTGAAGTCGCGAGGCCACACCGAAGATGCCAACCCTTGGCATTGGTCGGCCAACTCAGTTGATACCGAAAACGGTGTGCGTTCCGGATTTTTTAATGATCAGGTTGATCAGGCTGCACGAGTCTCCGACGAAGAATCTGAAACGCCGTACATGACCAGACGTGCTATGGAATTTTTGTCTGAAGATGATGGCGAAACACCCTGGATGTTGCACCTCTCGTACATAAAGCCGCACTGGCCCTACGTTGCACCAGCGCCTTACAACACCATGTATAGCGCCGACGATGTGCCACCGGTTAACAAATCTGAAGAGGAACTGGAAAACCTTAACCCGCTAATGCAGCTATTTATGGAACGAGTTGCCGGTAAAACGTTTAGTAAAGATGAAGCGCGCGAAAAAGTCATTCCGGTTTACATGGGCCTGATTACGCAAATTGACGATCAGCTAGGTTTGTTGTTCAACTTCATGCAAGAACGCAACTTACTCGATAACACGATGATCGTTTTTACCTCTGATCATGGCGACTACATGGGTGATCACTGGATGGGTGATAAAGACTACTTTCACGACCCTGCTGTGAAGGTGCCACTGATTATCGTAGACCCCAGCAGCGATGCTGATGCAACACGTGGAACGGTCGATGACGCTCTGGTGGAGCTTATCGATTTATTGCCAACGTTTATTGAGTACCACAATGGCGAAGTGCAACACAACATCCTAGACGGCCGCTCCCTGCTGCCCAAGATTCACGGTAAAAACCCTGAATGGCGAGATTACACCATCAGTGAATACGACTATTCATGTCAGGTGTTCCGGCCTCAAACCGGCAGAATGCCGTTAGATTGCCGCTCTTATATGGTGGCTACTAAAGAATGGAAACTGGTCCACGCGCCCGGTTATCCACCGGTGTTGTTCGACCTTAAAAACGATCCGGATGAATTACAGGATCTCGGTAGAAGCGAGGAGCATACAGACGTCAGACAAACACTGTTCAATCTACTCGCCGATTGGGCACTGCAATACCGTCAGCGCGAAACATGGTCGGAAGAACACAACATTAATATGACGGGCATGGAAGAAAAGCTGGGCGTGTTAATCGGCTATTGGAACGAAGAAGACGCTAAAGGTAAGGATCCAAAAATACTGCCAGTTAGACACCCACAAAAACAATAGCTCAATGGCAATTTATCAAA
This sequence comes from uncultured Granulosicoccaceae bacterium, assembly GCA_937923565.1. GTDB lineage: Bacteria > Pseudomonadota > Gammaproteobacteria > Granulosicoccales > Granulosicoccaceae > Granulosicoccus. Next base: position 2,886 of record CALDTX010000139.1, read on the forward strand.
ACAACAATAATAACAACAACAACAACAACAACAACAACCACAACAACCAAGACCAAGACCAAGACCAAGACCAAGACCAAGACCAAGACCAATAATAGAGTCACATGAATTTGTGATCGGAGGAATAATGAAGAAACTATCGTTGCTTTCCATGGCAGCTGCCACAAGCTTTTTTTGCGGCACTGCATTTTCGCAAGACATCCTAACAGCTGAAACTGGTCCACCGGGCACAGTGCCCTTTACGGCAATGACAACACTGGCTGAAATTGCCTCGGCAGACAAAATTGCAAACTTTCAAGTTGCCGATAGCCAAACGCTCACTAACTCACTGCAGAACGTTGCCGAAGGTAAAACCGACATCTCTGGTGCACCACTAATACTGACATTTCTGATGTCTAAAGGCGCTGGCCCTTATGCCAAACTTGGCAAAGAACAAGGCGCTGAATTAATCGGAAACGTTCGCGCACTTTATACTTATAACTATGGCGGATTTGGTCTTTACGCCTACGACAGCGCAAGCGTTAAAGGTTGGGACACAGTAGCCGGTAAAACCATTCTTAACGGACCACCGCGCGGTGCAGCCCTGACTAACAGCCGTGGCATTCTCACTTTAGTGAGCGGTGTTGAAGAAGGTAAAGACTACAAAGGCTTGCAAGTGAACTGGGGTCAGATGCCTAAGACCATCTCTGATGGTTCAGCCGACGGTGCCATGCTACCTATCACCTTCCCCGACAACCGTATCACACGATCAATGGCCGCAGGCGACATGACGCTTTGGTCCATACCCAAAGCAATTTGGGAAGACAAACCCATGCAGAAATACATCAAAAGCCCTGGTACATCAGGCATCGTTTTTGACTTAAAAGACCTTCCACCGCAAAAAGGTCTGACTATTGTTAGTGAAGATGGTATCTGGCGCAGTCCAACAACAGTTGCAGCAGAAGTTGTTCACAAAGACATGGACTTCGATACAGCTAAAGCGCTAACCGCAGCCATGTTAAGTAACGTCGATACGTTTTTAACTAAAACACCATTCATGTCTACCACCAACGTTGGTAAAACAGACCCTTCTGTATCAGGCCTCTGTGGTGCAGTACCGCTTAAGTATCACCCAGGTGCTATAGCTGCGTTCGAAGAAGCCGGAATGAGCATTCCAGACTGTGCAAGACCTTAATCACTAAAAACCAACCGTAGATAATGCAGGGTCGTGACCACGTCGCGACCCTGTTTGCTTTAACAGCTTGTTGAAAATCGCATCGCAGTTGTTGTTCGATCCACGGAGCTTTCGAAAAAGCTGTCAGCAGTTTGAGGATTAAAATGTCGGGAAAAGAAGAGTTAGCCGGTGGTTTTGTTGGCCGACTGGTTTATTGGCTAACGATATTTCTGGTGTTGCTGGGTATGGTAAACGCCATGCCCGGTATTCCGGGGCTCGATCAATGGTTCATCGAGTTCACCGGAAACTCTAATTTTATTATTCGTAAATTTCCTTTTGAATATTACTACCCGTTCGTCTTTTCGCTGATGATGATTATCGTTGCGTTGAAACATTCAATGTGGCGCTCATGGATCAACAAAAGCAAGCTACGACGTCGATTCGGTCTTTTTATGGATGTCGCGTTGGTTGTCACAGCGCTAACAATCTCATTCACTTACCTTGCTGAAATTGAATCTGTTTGTCTGGTTGATCAAGTCACCGGGGATCGAGAACGACTCATTGCCGAAAGTTTAGAGATTGAAAAAGAAAACGCCGCCTTGTTTGGACTGCCAGAGCCAACCACCGTGGATGATCCTAAATGCCTTAATACCACTGGCGGTTGGTTAGTACTTATTGTTGGTCTCGCTATTGCCGTGTTTCTGGCATACAACACAAAAGTTTGGGGCCTACCACTGGTGATGGTCGCTATACTGGTTGCCACCTACACCCTCGTCACTGTGCTTGTTTGGTATTTTTACGGCACGGAAGATATTAATAAATACCTGGTTACCAAAATTGGCGGGGAACCTCGATTGTTATCGGATGGTAGATCGCGTGTACACGATATTCTGGTAAACAATTCGTCCGGTTTACTCGGTCGTTTTATGGACATCATTCTCAACGAAATTTTTCCCTACCTTATTTTAGGTGCGCTTTTCGGGGCATCGGCTGGTGGTCAGTCGATGATCAAAGTAGCGTTTCGTTGGACAAGAAAACTACGTGGCGGTCCTGCACATGCGGCGGTTATCTCATCGGCAACCTTCGGTACTATCTCCGGCGGTCCCATAGTAAACGTGTTGTCGACCGGTGTGCTTACCATACCCATGATGATTAGAAGCGGTTTCTCCAAAGTATTCGCAGGCGGTATGGAAGCGGCGGCTTCTTCGGGCGGTTCGATTATGCCGCCGGTGATGGGTGTGGCTGCTTTTGTATTAGCTGCCTTTACCGGTGTTCCTTATAGTGAAGTGATCATTGCGGCAGCTATACCTGCCTTGGCCTACTTTCTTTGCTTGTTCTTATCAGTTGTTTTTCAAGCGCGTAAGCAAAAAATAGTAGCGGTTGGAGAACTGACCCCAGAGATGCATTTGAGCCGGCAAGACATTCTGAACCTTGTCATGATTTTTCTACCCATTCTAACCATACTGGTGTTACTGCTCACCAGTAAACAAAGTGTGGGCTGTGGTTTTATCGGTGGCTTGATGGGTGCCGAACGTATTTTTACTGAAAACGGTGCGTGTCAGGTTCAAAGCCTGCCATGGTTTTTACAATTGGTGCAAAACGCATCAGGCGATGCCGGTAGCGCCGGTTGGTGGGCCGTTATAATACTCTGCTTCGCATTATTTCTTGACCCTGAAATGCGTGCACGACCTTCAAAACTACTCGACTCTTTTTCCAGTGCGGGTGTTTTGATTTCAACCTTATACCTGATGTTCTTAGCCGTATCGATTATCGACTTCTGCCTTAAATTTACCGGCATGCCTTTCTTTATATCGCTCGATGTTTTGCAATGGTTGCAAAGCTTGAACTTGGGTACCGGTGGCTCGGTATTTTTCCAGTTCTTAGCGTTGTTTGTAACCATGTTGCTTGCCATTCTATTAGGCATGGGCATGCCAGCAGTACCCGCTTACATCAATGTTGCGTTATTAATGGGGCCGGTACTGGCAGGCTTGGGTATTTCAATATTTGCTGCCAACATGTTTATTTTCTACTTCGCAGTGGCATCGGCTATTACACCACCCGTTGCATTGGCAGCATTTGCAGCAGCATCCATCACAAAAGCGGAACCGATGGCCACAGGTGTTTCAGCAGTTCGATCCGGCATTGTTATGTTTATCATTCCGTTTGTATTCGCGATGTATCCAGAGCTGTTGCTGATTGAGGCGGCGATAATCGATCCGGCGTCTGTGGGCGGCAGCATACAATACTTGCCTGGTCACGACGGTCAAACTTATTGGGGTGAGTTGCTATGGTTATTTACGCGCTTAGCGTTAGCGCTTTTTCTGATTGCCAGTGCACTCGCGCAATTTGATCGCAAAGATTTAGCGTTATGGGAAGTGATGTTACGGCTGGGTTTAGCGGCATTGGTTATGATGGGTGATCCTGCTATTTACAGCGTTGCCATGGTAGTAGCCGTGGCTTGGCTTACACTGCATTTCTTTTTATATAAACACTTAGGGCTTGAATCGGACGAAGCGGCCAAAAAACTGGCTGCATCAGACTAAACAATATAGTTGACACACCGATGCGCAATCATCATGGCAGGAGCATTGGTGTTTCAGACTATCGATTTCCGCAGGCCGTTGCTTACAAAGCAAATAGGCGTATTGAGCGCACAACCGTATAACATTGCTACAACAATGTCATAGAGTGTGTCAAAAAGCTTGGAATTTGGCTCAAGTACGTACACTATTAAAAGTACAACAGCAAAAGAGACAATCAATGGTCGATTTAAAAAAACGTATTACCCTTAAAACAATCAGCGGTGCCGCAGCACTGGTGGCAGCACCTGCTATCGCAACAGCAGGTAACTGTTTTCATGGTGATGCCCACAAAGCGTCTATGGTGAGCCAAGCCATTCCACCAACAACAAGCAACGCGGAACTGTCAATCGCTTTAACCGTTGACACCCAGCCTACCTTATGTTTAACCAATCATAGCAATAAACCGCTACAGCTTAAGCATGTGTATCCGGGCACCATACATGCCGGTGAACAAACCTTCGACATTAATTCTATTTTAGGAGGCGATGCTTTAACACTGGGTGCTGGTGAAACACGAACCCTTAACATTAAACCCAATAAAAAACTGCAAGCAGAAGTTAGTTTTCCGCGAGAGCAATATCGACATAAGCCTCAACGCATTGTGGCGGTAACCGGTAAAGATAGTAAAGGCGATATCGTTAATTCAACGCGTAGTTTTTTCGCTTAACACCATGCAACGGCATCGCTGATATCAGTGATGCCGTTCTGCCCTCCGATCCTGCACAACGGTAATGCGGTGTATGGCAAGTAACTCTACCAGTTAGCAAAACTGATTCGCAAAATTTCCAAAAAAACCAGCGCACTTAGGCAAATCGCAAACATTGGTAATATCACCGACTACCCACACCCCAACACAAGAATCTAATCTGATACCCTGACACAATAGCAATCCGTCAATAAATTCTTGTACATCGCATAAGGAGCCTTAAATGCGCCTGAATATACTCAACAGCGCTGCGCCGCTTGTTATCGCCGCAATTGGGCTTTTCAATTTCTCACCCGCTAATGCGCAAAACGCATTTATCGATGTAGAGTACGGTGGCGATATTATCTGCGCCATCAAAGATGACCAATCCGCTGTTTGCAATTCCGTTGTTAACATAGAAGGAAGAACACCAACAGACCTGCAACCGGTTATCGACATAGCCGCCGGCAACTCTGTCGCTTGTGCTGTTTTAGTTGGCGGCGACTTACGCTGCTGGGGACAAGATGCGTTTGGTTTACTTAATTCCCCAACCAGTGGAGCACCTTACAAAGCGGTGGGTACCGATAATTCACATAGCTGTGCCATTAACAAAGATGACGGCATAGAATGTTGGGGTTTAGATTCCAATGATCGCCTTGAAGCACCGGAAGGCACATTCAAGCAATTATCAGTTTCAATTCGACAAGCCTGTGCTGTCGACATGAACGGAAACGTTTCTTGCTGGGGTTTAAATGAAAGCGGTTCTACCGACGTACCAGCTGATTTACCTCCTGCGCAAAAAGTAGCTACCGGTGCAGCCTCCTCGTGTGCTTTATTAGTCGATGGTAGTATCCAATGTTGGGGACGTCCAATAAGAGTCCCCAATGACAGCACATTTGTCGATCTCGATGTTGAAGCGTATGGCGGTGACACGAACGGCACCGGTGGCGTTTGCGGTATTGATGCAAATGGCAAACTCAGCTGTGCATTCAGTCGATATTCGGCCGCTGGCATCGCCAACCTAAACCCGTCGTCCAATGCAACACCAGTGCCTTCTACCATAGGTAATTCTAAGCTTTCAATGCGTGGCGCCACTAATGGCTGCTATATCAACAGCAGCGGCACAATCGATTGTTTTGGTTTTGCAAGTTCAGAAGCATTACCGCAATTAGGCGACAACATGCCTGTGCCAGAAACCACTGGTTTGCGAGCCGAAATTTATTCGGCCACCACCATTGAATTGTTTTGGAACGGTCCACGTGATGCGTTTAACGTTGCCGGTTATGAAATACAACGCGACGGCGAAGTGTTTGCTATCACACAAAACGGCTCAAGCTACTTTATTGAAGATCTAGAGGAAGGTACTACTACCAGCTTTGCCGTAAGACGCGTCAATGTAGATGGCAGAACCGGCCCGTTTTCAGAAACCATAGATGTTGTTACCAGTAGCCCCGGCTCAGAACAAGGCGGTGGTTCAAACAACTATGAGCCCCCTGTCCGACTTTTCGAACCCGCTGGCTTACAAGCACTGGTTTACAGCGCAACAGCATTGGAGCTTGTTTGGGATCGGCCAATAAACGCAAACATAGACGGTTACGAAATCCGTCGCGATGGCGTATTCATCGGCTACACCAATGGCACCAGCTATTATGAAATAGCACCCAGTGCTGATCGTGTTTACCGTTACGACGTTATACCGGTTAATCGTGAAGACCCAGATCATTTCTATGGTTTTTCGTCGGTCAGTGTTGGCTTAGGTGGGTCTGAGCCTGGTGTGTGTTTGTAAGAAGCGCTAGTACACACAAAAAAGCAAATACTAATAAATGTAAATGAAAAACTAAACTAGCGGCCAAGCAAACTAACTTGCTTGGCCGTTTTCTCACTCAGACATCAGAGCAATCGACGATGCACTCGCATCGGAAATGCAATCACAAACGTAATATGCTTTAAGTTGCCACCGTCCAGGTACGCATAGCCCGCACTATTCCTCAACTTTTACGCGTCGTCAATTGAACCAACAGACGGTTCAGGCGCAGTCCAATCTTGATAAAAAATTTAATTAATTAGTTAATGCATTAGTTAATCTGCTATATTATCATCATGACCAACACCCTCGCCTGTGGAGTACGAGGTAGTAACGCCAAAATTTAAGGGTAAAACAATGAGCACACTGCTAACAGTTGCAGTTTTTGATGGTGATGGCATTGGGCCTGAAATTATGGCGCCCACTGTGGCCATTCTTGATCAACTACAACAGCGTTCCGAACACTACGCTTTAGAGTTTGAGCATCTGCCAGCCGGTGCTAAGCACTTCGCTGCCACCGGTGAGTCGCTGCCTGCGCAATCACTGGAAAGTGCTCGCTCTGCGGATGCTGTGCTGTTGTCTGCAATGGGCTTGCCCGATGTACGCTACAAAGACGGCACAGAAATATCCCCACAGATTGAATTACGCAAAGCAATGAACTTGTTCGCAGGTGTTCGGCCAGTACGCATTATCCACGGGCAAAACACCCCGTTAGCACTAACTGATTTACACGCGAAAAACCAAGTCATCGACTTTGTATTAATCAGAGAAAGCACAGAAGGTTTGTTTCACACGCAAGGTGTTGGCGAGGTGACTGAAGACTATGCCACTGAAACGCTAAAAATTACAAAGCACACCAGTGAAAAACTCTTTCGGTTCGCATTCAATTTAGCCGAACAACGACGTGCAAATGGACGCGGCCCTGGCAAGGTCACCTGTGTAGACAAGGCCAATGTGTTCAGAGCATTTGCTTTTTTTCGGAAACTGTTTGACCAGGAAGCCAAGCAGCATCCGCAGCTTAAAAGTGATCATGCCTATGTTGATGCAACAGCATTATGGATGGTACAGAAACCATGGATCTTCGATGTTATGGTAACCGAAAACATGTTTGGCGATATCCTCTCAGATTTAGGTGCCGGACTCATGGGCGGTTTAGGCCTTGCCCCTTCCGCCGACATCGGTGAACATCATGCCGTTTTTCAACCTTGCCATGGCTCGGCCCCGGATATCGCGGGCAAAAATATCGCGAATCCATTTGCCATGTTATTGTCAGCGGCGATGATGTTGGAATGGCTTGCAGAACAACATCCTATAAGCGCACTCAGAGAAGACGGGCAACGCTTAAGTAACGCTGTTTACAAAACATTATCCGAAGGCACAACCATCACGTCTGATATCGGTGGAAAAGCCAGCACTACGCAAGCAGCCGATGCCGTTTGGAAAAACTTGTAACATCATGAGCGAGAAAATGCTACGGGTTGGCGGGCTCGGTGCCGGCTACTTCAGTCAATTCCACTATGACGCCTGGTTAAGAAACCCGGCAACAGAACTGATCGCAGTTGCAGATCCCGTGACTGAAAAATGCGAGGCTGCTGGAGCTACACACAACTATGAAAATCTGGATGACATGCTTAGCGCACAGCCTCTCGATATTCTGGATATCATCACGCCACCACCAACGCACTACAAATCGATTCTAAAAGCCTGCGACTATAAGCCCAAGGCTATCATCTGCCAAAAGCCATTTTGCACATCGTTGGATGAGGCGGAAATGGCAGTACAAGCCGCGAAGGATGCAAATGTTCCACTCATTATCCATGAAAACTTTCGATTCCAACCTTGGTTTCGATGCCTAAAAGAAGCCATTAAAAACAACGCGCTTGGTCAAACGTTGCAATTTACGTTTCGTTTACGCACAGGTGATGGGCAAGGATCAGACGCCTACCTTGCACGACAGCCCTACTTTCGTAATATGCCACGTTTTCTCATTCATGAAACTGGGGTGCATTACGTAGATACCTGTATTTTTTTATTTGGACCGGTGGTACGTGTGTATGCAGAGCTAATGACGCACAATCCAACGATCAAAGGTGAAGACGCTTGCTATGTGATACTGGAACATAAAAACGGTATTCGATCACTTATTGACGGTAATCGATTACTTGATCATCGTTCCACTAACACGCGTTTAACATTCGGCGAAGCCATGTTGGAAGGAACTGACGCCACGTTAACGCTGGAAGGAACGGGTCGGGTGCAGCAACGGGCGTTCGGATCTATAGAACAGCATACATTGCTTGAACCTGAACCATGGGAAGGGTTTGCGGGAGATTGCGTATACGCGCTACAAAATCATGTTGTCAACGCGCTAAAGAATAAAACACCGTTTGAAAACTTGGCCGAGGACTACCTTAATGTATTGCGTTTGGTCAATACCATTTACAGTTCAGCACAACAGGGTAGAAAAATGAAACTGTGACTCAGCAAATTCAAAATAGATGAGAGCCTATATTTATTAAGCCGATTACGCTTGCTGAAGAGCTGTTACAACACCATTACGTTCACTGCCATCTGCACATGCCACACTAACGCGCTGACCGACATCCCAAAAGCCTCTCTCCAACATTCCAATCGCTACATTGGTTTCAAAGCGTGGCGACCAAATCGCACTACTGATGTAGCCTGCTATTCGTCCACCTGTTGAAAGCATCCAAGTACTGGCACACGGCGGTGTTTTGTTACCATCAAACTGAACACCCCGAATTACACGGGCAATACCTTCTTCGCGAATTTTCTCAATTGCCGCTTTACCAATATAGTTAAGCGTTGGATCGGTACTGACATAGTCATCCATTGCGCACTCCAATGGATTATTCTCGCGAGTAAATTCATTCCCATAGGACAACAAGCCACCTTCTATACGTTCAATTAAATTTGGACATCCCGGTCTTATATTAAACGCCTGCCCAGCATCCCAAATCGAATCCCATAACGTTAATCCTAACGATGAGTCATCGAGATAAATTTCGAAACCGCCCTGTTTACTGTAGCCGGAGCGGGCAATTAGCATCGGGTGGCCCTGGAAATCGTGGTAAGCAAACTTAAAAAACTTTATGTCTCTAACCGCTTCTCCAAAAACTTTCGCCATAACATCATCAGCTTTAGGGCCCTGCACTGCCAACGGGGAAACCTCGGGCTCGTTGATGGAAACATCAAAGCCGTATCCAAGTGCTAAGCCTTTAGCCCACAACAGCACATCGGAGTCTGCAATCGACAACCAAAAGCGATCCTCACCCAGTTTTAAAATAACCGGGTCGTTAATCATACCTGCATTCTCATCAATGATTGGTGCATACAAACACTGACCTATTGATGCTTTGCGTAAATCTCGCGGCGTCATTAGTTGCACAAACTTTGCCGCATCAACGCCCTGTATCTGTACTTGGCGTTGGCAGCTGACATCCCACAATTGTACGTGCTCTCGCAGGTGCCAATAGTCTTCTTCAACAGAACGACCAAAGCCTTTCGGCAACACGGTATGGTTTACGATTGAGTAATCGCTAACGCCCAAGGCTTCAACTCGAGGTGTATAAGGCGTTGAGCGTTGTCGTCTGGACACCGCTAATTTGGCAGGCACCGGCTTAAGCATTTTCATATTCTTACTTTGTTATTTACTCCGTTATGCTGATGCTGGCGCGGACCACCAAACCGAGTATGAATGAGGGGAAAGCATCATGGGTACATGATAGTTTTTATCCGTTTCACGCAGCGTGAGCCGTATAACAACCGTTTCCACCACTTGCTCCCCTATTTCCGGCAAAGTAAATTGTTCAAAATAGGACGTCGAATGGAAAACCACTTCGCATTCAAACGGTAAAGCATCCGCTGGCACATTAACGGTTTCGCTTATGCGGCCCTGTTCGTCTGCCGTAACATCGAATTCCAAAGACAACGCTCCGTCACTCCGTCGATGAAAACATTGAACTCTGATGCCAGCCGCATGCGTACCCAGAATTGAATCCAGTACATGTGATGAAATGGTAGCCATGATCGTATTCACTGTTCGTATTAATCAAATTTACAGGCAGGCAACACTCAGCCCGGTTTCGTCTTGAATGACAACACTATACCGATTATTGATGGAAACTTGAATTGCAGTTGAAATTCCCTGATACTGACAATTAACCGCAAAACCAACTGAACGTTCATGCTCGTTTCTTAATAAGGCCTAAAATGAAATACGTAATTCCAGTAACCTGTTTAATACTCGGATTAAACGTTTCGATCACGCAAGCGACTACGAAGACAACAACAGAAGCTGCTCCTGAAACCGCCAATGACGACTCCTCAGTTTCTCAAGAGAACGCCATTAGCGTCGATCTTGAAGCAGGCAAAAAACTCTACAAAAAAACTTGCAAAAATTGCCATGGCCCTACCGCTAAGGGCATGGCCAGTTTTCCGAAATTGGCTGATAAGGAAACAGCTTATTTAATCGAACGACTAAACCAATATCGGGCCGGTGAAAAAGTAGGACCAAATTCCGCATTAATGAGCCCGCAGGCTGCAAAGCTTTCAGATGCAGACATCAGTAATATTAGTCATTACATTTCGAGTTTAGGCAAGTAGTGACATTACATTGAGTTCTCTCACACCGGCAATGGATTGCCTTACATGAAACACACAACCATAAATCACACGCTGCTTTAAAAAGCACACCGCTTTTACTAACACACCGCTTTAAAAAGGTACGCTAACTTCTTTAAAAACAGTGGATCAGTTTCGAAGTTAATTGACTCGGCTGCATTCTTAAACAATTTACCCTTTTGAAAATTTTATTGTTCAGCCTCTTAACCATGTTAAAAATGTCTCAATAACAAACAAGTAACTGAGACATAAAGCACCAATAAAACCACAACGTTTAATTAAATCTGTTGTATTGCCTAATTGTTCTCGATAGTCTGACTGCATCAAGAGTGCTGCGCAATGCTGGTACACCAACTCTTGATCATTTTCACATCTTTTTAAGCAAAGAGGATTCTCATGGAAACACCAATTAAAAGCTGGATCACATGTGCGCTTTTAACAGCTGCATTGATTTTACCAATGACGGCACAAGCAAGTGTGAATACAACAAGCCTAAAACACGAAGTGGTGTTAGGCGATCTCGAAAACCCTTGGGACATGGCATTTCTAGACGATGGCACGATGTTCTTTACCGAAAAATGTAAAGGACTATCCGTACGCATGCCGACAGGCGCGGTTAACGCACTACTGGGTATGGGTGGATCTGAAGGTTACGCCTCTACAGCCGACGATCTATTCTGCGAAGGGCAAGCTGGCATGATGGGCGTAGCAATTGATCCCGACTTTGCCAACAACCGCCGAATCTATGTTTACTCAACATCTAACATGTCGAATCCTCACACCAACCGCTTAATGCGTTTAGTGGTTAGTGATGATTTCAGTGGCGTTTCAGACAGAACCGATATCGTAGACGATGTCCCTTATAAAATGGCTGCATCTGATCATCCTTTCGGTGGTCCGGGTGCGCATAACGGTGGTCGTGTTCGATTTAGCCCAGGTGATGGTTACCTCTACCTAACAACCGGCGACAACCATAACGAAGAAGTACCGCAAAGCCCTACGTTAATGGGGAGTAAAGTGTTGCGTATCGATACAGACGGTAATGCAGCACCAGAAAACACGCCACCAGAAGGCTTTGACAAACGCACGTACACCTATGGTCATCGCAATGTTCAGGGTATCGCGTTCCACCCTGCAGACAACACACCTATTGCGGCTGAACATGGCCCATGGCACTCAGACGAAATTACCGTGTTGGTTAACGGTGGTAATGCCGGTTGGGACCCTCGCCCTAATATGGCCGGACGTGACGATTGCCCAGACGACTATTGCGGTTACAGCCCTAACCAAATGGACGGCATGAATCGTCATGAACGCGCAGCCTTTATGCCCATGACCGACTTCGACACTTATCCGGATGCGATGCCGCCGGTATGGAACAACAATGGTTGGTCGCAAGGTACATCATCGGCTGCATTTCTTAAAGGCAGCCAGTGGGGAAGTTGGGACGGCGCTATGGTCATCGGTATTATGGGTATCGGTTTTGGTGGCACACCTATCGGTCAGCGTATCGATGTTATTGAGTTCGATGAAGATAAAGCCGTAGTTGATGTGACTGAACTAACGTTGCCGATGGATGCCGGACGTTTTCGATCAGTGGTTGTTGGTCCTGATGGCAGCCTTTACACAGCGATAGACGAAGGCATGATTCACAAACTAACGCCTTAATTTTTCGTGTACACAGTCAGGCCACAAGCGATACGTTATGTGGCCTGACTGCCCTGAAAGCGGTTTATTAACTTAAGCGCTTCATTGTTTGGGTACGCCGTTTATAAATATCTCAGGTAATTCAAAACGCTGATCATCAACGCGAATTAAATACACACCGCTCTCAAGCCGCCATTCGATATCGGTACCAACACCCGACATCGTTGCATTGGCACGTAAAAACGTACCTTCCATAAAATACAGTGAGCGGGAAAATCCGTTCGAGAACTTCACAACAACCGTTGCATCGCCCGATGCATTTCGAGCAATTTTCGCAACACACTCACCCAAACTTTGCCCTTGTACCTGAGCGCACGGTATGGTTAGCGATGCATCAAAATCGCGTTTCTTTGCGCGTTGTTGGCTACTGAGCTCTGCAGACTGAGCGATACCAACACAACACAGCAATCCTACGCAAAGCCTGCGCTGCCAAACGTTAGTTTCACTTGCTGGTGATTCGGTATTTCCCATGAAATTAGGCTCGTTTTCAACCACCATTACTGGCCAGTTTTTTTGCACGCAAATCGACAGAATTGACCGACATACTATCTTATGTACCCGATAATGCATACAATAATGGTCTAAAGCGCGCACTGCAGATTAACCTATTTAGGGTGGAATTTATGCCTAAAAGTAAGATTTACGATGACATACCCGGCACCATCGTTTTCGATAGCGATAAAGCCGCTAGCGGCTATTTTTTGAATCAGTTTTGCATCAGTTTGCGCTTGCAGGAAAACCGGGATGCTTACACAGCCGATCGCGAAGCCTATATCGATAAATTTCCGATGTCACCGGAACAGCGCGAGGCCGCATTAAATCAAGAATGGAACAGACTGCTGGAGCTCGGCGGCAATATTTATTACACCTCTAAGCTCGGCGCCTACCACGGTATTAACTTCCAAGAGCTTGCAGGTTTAATGACCAACATGGGGTCCACAGCTTACCGAGCAATGATGGTTGCAGGCGGGCGTGGCATTGAAGGCAATCGGTATAAATCAGAGTGGCAGGATAAAGACTAACCATGGCAAGAATTACTTCAGGTGTAGCGTGCTCGCATGTACCCGCGCTGGGTGTAGCCTCAGACCAAGGCCTCACCAACGATGATTACTACGGACCAATTTTTAAAGGCTTCGAATATTCAAGAGACTGGATCGCCAAAGAAAAGCCCGATGTTATTTTTCTGGTTTATAACGATCATTGCACTGCATTCGATGCGCGGGTAATTCCTACCTTCGCACTGGGCTGCGCAGCTGAATACACACCAGCAGACGAAGGCTGGGGGCCAAGACCAGTGCCTGTTGTTAAAGGTCATCAGGCGTTATCTGCACACATTGCGCAATCGCTGATACTCGACTCCTTCGACCTCACCATCATTAACGAGATGGAAGTAGACCACGGCTTAACGGTGCCATTAACCATGATGTTCGATCGCCCAGACGAATGGCCGTGTCCGGTTGTGCCACTGGCCGTAAACGTTGTGCAGTACCCTGCCCCACTGGGCTCTCGCTGTTATGCGCTGGGCAAGTCTATTCGCAAAGCCATTGAGTCTTTTCCCGAAGATCTAAAAGTTTGTGTGTTCGGTACAGGCGGTATGAGCCACCAATTGCAACATGAACGCGCCGGTTTAATCAACGCAAAATGGGACGAAGAGTTTATGAACCTTCTCGTTAACGACCCTGAAACCGGAAGCCAAAAAGAACACATTGAGTACCTACGCGAAGCAGGTTCTGAAGGCATTGAGCTTGTTATGTGGTACGTCATGCGCGGTGCGCTTAATGAAAACGTAGAAGAGATGCACCGTTTCTATCACGTACCTGCATCAAATACAGCCGTTGGGCATCTTATTTTGGAGAATCGATAACATGGTAAAAATTGGCGTAGCTGGCGCCTATGGCGCATTCGGTTTAAAACACCTTGATGCACTCGAAAATATCAAAGATGCAAAAGTCACCGCCGTTTTCGGGCC
>CALDTX010000140.1 GCA_937923565.1 uncultured Granulosicoccaceae bacterium
CAAAGTTTTTCTAAGAGAGTCTATGTTGGTGCCGGTGTTGGCGCCAGTGTTCTTGAGCCGAAATCTCATAGCAGCAGCCTTACTGTTAGTGATGGCAATGATTTTGGTTATCATGTGGCTTTAGGATACGATTTCACAACCAGACTTTCAGCTGAAATATATTATGCAAATCTGGGCGAAGCAAAAATTGCGTTTTTAGGCTCTGATGTAGGTGCTGTTGACTATGCTGTGTTTGGTTTAAGCGGTATTGCATACCTTTACAACTCTCGTAGTGGCTTTTCTGGCCGGGCAGGACAAGCGGGTTTATCGCAACGCGAAGGTTTGTCGCTTTATGGAAGGCTGGGCGTCGGTGGCGTAAACGCTGACTCACAGTTAGATTATCGCGTTGACCATCGAGCACATTTAGCGATGGGTATTGGGGCCGAATACGGTTTTAAAAATGGCCTTGCTGTTCGGGGTGAGTATTTAGCACTTGATTCGGATCAAAGCTATGCAAAAATAAGTTTGCTGAAACGATTTGGTCGTGCTAATTCGGCACCTGAATTACTGACTACAACGCCCGTTATTAACGTTGCAGCTCAACCTGTAACACCGACAACCAAGCCTGAGCCAACAGTAACCAAAGCGTTTCCGAGCATAAAGTTCGCTTTTGATCAATCGGATTTATCACCAACGGCGTTGGCAAAACTATCCGAAGTTTTAGATGTATTGCTCAATTCAGATAGAAAAGTGCTCCTGGAGGGCCATACAGACTGGATTAGTACCGAGCAATACAATTATGATCTGTCATTGCGGCGTGCTCAAAGCGTCCGTGATTACCTACTCTCAAAAGGCATTGAATCGGATCGGGTAAAGCTGGTTGGGTTTGGCGAGTCGCGTCCTTTGAGCTCTAATGAAACTAGTGAAGGTCGCGCCATGAATAGAAGGGTAGACATTCGCGATATATAAGGATCGACAATGCAGCTCTTTTCTGGTTCACAACGCAGTAACGTAACAGCAATTTGTTTGAGTTTATCGCTACTTGTACTTAGCGCATGCAGTGGTGGCTCCAGCGGTACTTCACCTGCTGTAAATACACAAGAGAACGATACTGAAACCGATCTTAATGCCGGTCGCGACATTGTCGCTACAGAAGATGTTTTCGCATTTCGACGAGCCAGCGTTTATGCAGATGTTTTGAAGCCTTGTGTATTAATCAATACTGTTGCTGAATCATGTACCCTGTCAACCCTTCCCTATATTGGTGATGGCGATGGAATACCCACGGTAGACGAAGTCATGGACCGCGTGTTGGTTTCGCACGATTGGATGGGTCAGCGGTTTCAAGCGTTCTTAGAGCAAGCTCCGCGCGATCTACTGGGCATGTTCTCTTCGGCTACCGCAGTTTTATTGGGTAGCGATGTTCGACCTTCGTTTTACTCCACGCTCAATGGCGCCATTCAAATTGATCCTAGCTATTTATGGCTTAGTGTCGCGGAAAAAAATACGATTTCCTTAGAGGAAGACTACCGTTCAAACTTTGGTGCGGATTTGCAATTTCTATTTCTTAGCCGTCGAGTGCTGAATGGTGCCATGGCTTATAGTGGTTTCTCGTTAAGCGACGATAGCACACGAACTTTTGATCAGATGGTATTGCCGCTAACGCGATTGATATACCACGAACTTGCCCATGCTTCGGACTATATGCCTCGATGGGAGTTGCCGAACGTTAATCCTGCGTTGTCTGTTTATCAAAACATTTCAAATAACGTTGCTATTCGACTGTCTAACCGCATACAACAAGAATACCCGCTACTTAGTAATGAAATGTCTGAATTCGCCAGAGTTCGCTTTCGCGATCAAATACCGACCGATGCGCAAAAGGCTGCAACTGCTTCTGATGTAGGCGAGCTTATGGGAAGCGATGGTGCAATATCGTTTTACAGCTACCTGACCGATCGTGAAGATTTAGCCAATTTGGTGGATACCGCAATGATGGCTTATCACTTCGATATAGAACGAAACGTTGGTTTTTCGAATAAGCCGTTAGCAGAAAACCCAAGCTGTGATGATTACCTTGTTAGTTGGGGGCAGAGAAACCGATTAGCGGATCCTCTGGTTATCGACAGAGCTTACTGGGCAGTGAATACGGTAGCGGCATCCGGTACACGCATTGATGATTTCTTTCGAACCCTACCCGATATGGTTGAGATGGATAAAAACGTCTCTTGGTGTGATAACCAATACGCGGCGAGCAGCAGTGCGTCGTTGCGGTCTAACACAGAGAATCGCCCACCCATTAGCGCCGATGAGCTAATGCGTGAACAACAGCGTGAGTTACCTGCGCACTCACAGTAACGGGTTTTTAAATAGTTAAATGTTTAGTCAATGGATCAGTCGTTTTGCTGCTCAATCAGATAGCTCTGAAACGGCTGATACTGTTGATTTAGCCCGGGTCTGCGTTGTTTTGCTGGTAGAGGTTGCTCGTTCAGACAACGACTTAACGCAAGAAGAACTGGATACAATGGCTGCGGCTGTAAAGTCTACTTCGAGCTTGTCGACACAAGAAATTGATCAATTAATTTCGAGCTGTTTGGCCGAAGCAGACCAAGCGATTTCGTTACACCAACACATTCGCTTAATAAATGATACTTTTTCGCACGAGCAAAAAGTGCAACTCATGGAACAAATGTGGTCGGTAGCTTATGCCGATGGCGATTTGGATCGCTATGAAGAATACACCATCAGAAAAACCAGTGATTTAATCTATCTGAAGCATAGAGACTTCATGCAAGCCAAATTGCGTGTGCTCGATAGAGTAAATTCGGCTTAGTCATTTTCATTCGCAAGCGTTTAATTACCTGATTTCAACTCCTGATTTTCTAGATAACCATCGAATACCGTCGCAGGTATATCGATATCCAGCGTTGCTTCAACGCGTAATACTGCCGCTAATGTTTTGCTCTCTGCTTTAACGGATCGTAGTTCCACGTTGATATCATTGGCACTAATTTCAAGTCCGCCTGTGCGCTCGGTATTATTCAATTGCTGTGCAATTTTATTTTCCAGTTCGATAAAGTAGGGGGTTAAGTCGAGTACGGCCTGTTTGTTCAGTTGATCAACGATCTGCTTATTAAACAAAGTAAGTAGTAGGTCATAGGGGCGACTATCGACTGCGTTGGATAACGCGATATCTTTGAGGTACAGCGTGCCATTGCTAATGTTGATCGCGGGTGTCGCTACCATGTAGGCTGTGCCTTTAGTCCATTGGGATTTGCCGGGTAATAGCGCTGTAAAATCAAGTTCTATCGTTACACCCGATGTATTGCCGCTTAATAAAATGTTCTGAACTTCAACACTGACATCTCCGGCTTTGGATTGTTGCGTAAACGTTTTACCGGTCAGCGAGGGGCTGGCCAAGGCGTGCAGTTGTTCATAATCTGCGTGTATCACAATATCAAAGCGGGTAAAACCAGGTTGGTATGGGTTGCGTTTGACCGGCGGTAGCGCTTCGCGAGTTTCTATGACCGCTTCTGCTTGTACGATGGTTTCCGCATCGAGTGTAAACGCAATACCCAGATGATCTTGTTCAGTATTGATACCAGAGAATGAAAAGCCGGTTGGAAAGAAATTGAGGTAGCTAGATTGCGCTTGTGGTAAGTCGAGTTTTATGGAGTGTGATTTCCATTGCTCGCTGATCTGAGTCCTAAATTTTTCGCAGTCAATTTCTGCGTTAACCTTTTCTTGTAAGCCCGCTAATTGCTTAGTTAACTCGCCGTCAATTTGTTCTTTGACGTTAAAATCTATGCCTGCCGCCCATTTGACTTTGGGATTTTCCGTCCACTGGTATTGCACGTTGGTGGTAACCACCGGACACCAGCTCTCATCGAGATCAAAATGTAGTCGGGCAACAATATTTAAGGCGCCTTTAAAATCCAATGCATCGAGCGCAAGCACTTTGGCAACATCGCCGGATATGCCGCCCTGTCCACTAAAACGCATTGGGGTGGTTAGCACAACAAAATTGTCTTCACCTTTTATGTTAACGCTGTCTTCGCGAACAATTGTGTAATTCCAATTCGCCGTTCCGCACAATTTTATGCCGAGCACTCGCTTACAAATCTTTTTTTGATCGACATCGGTATGTGTAGCAGGAATACTTTTTTCCAGTAAAGATTCCAGGTCGGCGTAGCTGATACGTGTACGCGTGCTAATTTTGCTTTGTTGTATTTCAGTGTTGAATTTTTCTATTGAGTTATCGCTTGACGCATCGCTAGCGGCATCGCTCGATGTTAATTCGTTAATGGCTGCAGGGCGTTCCGAAAGAACTATTGGCTCTGGTTCTTTTTCAGCGCAGGAAATTAACGCCGCGCTAAGCAGTAGAAGCGGCGCAAGCGTTGCCAGTCGATTAAAATTTGTTCGATAAAGCATGCCGTCAGTCTGCCATAAATTTGGGTTTGCAGCGCGCCGCATAATCGGTATGCTGCGCTGTTGGTTTATTGTGTTGCTAATTATGGCGCTTTTGTGGGAAAAACATGAAGCCGACACGCATTATAGTGTGCGATCGGCTGGACAATCCGTACGGTTGTATACCAACGGCGTTTTTCACAGCCAGTGGAATCCTGCCAAGCCGTTTGCTGGTGCCATTTGGGATTGCCTGAGCTTGCCAGTTCTTTACCGTAGCCCGCAAACTTGCAAGCGCGTTTTGTTGTTGGGCCTAGGGGGAGGGGCATTGGTGAAGCAATTGGCGTGTTTGGTGAACGTCGATGAGCTAATTGCAGTGGAGATAGACGCCACACATATAAAAATTGCACAGCAATGGTTCGAAGTTGATTCAACCATTGTCACGATGGTTCACGATGATGCTATAGCATGGCTGAAGCGTTACCAGGGCCCGCCGTTCGATCTCATAATAGATGATCTTTTTGGACATGCGTCAGCTGAGCCTGAGCGTGTTCAGGCGTTTACGGATGAATGGGTTGCTTGTTTATCGAGGCACTTGGTGAGCTCAGGTTTGCTAGTGGCAAACTTTATTAAACCCGGTGAGCTAAATCGAGCCGTACCCGTATTGAAACAGCATCAGTTTATGCAGGGCTTTCGTTGGTCGCAGTTGGAGTATGCCAATACCGTGGGTGTATTTTTAAAAGAACCGGTGCTCAGCAATGCTTGGCTAGCTCACCTGCAAAGCTGTGGATTGGATAATGCGATGAAACGTAATGCGCGAGCGATTGTACGTCGCTCGCTAAATTTTTAAACAGAGAAACAAATGCTGATCTTAGAAACTAAATGCCAATTGCGCACCAGCTTGAGCTGAACTGGCACCAGTAACTCTGCCGCCCACATGCAAGGGACCTAAGCTTACACCCAGGCTTAATGCGGTAGCATCGGCGTCCCGCGCATTGTCGTGGCTTATGCCAGCTCTAAAGCGTAGCAGGGCGGTGCCCAACTCTGCACCTACAGCAATAATTTGAGTTTCAAGGTTGTCTACTTTTGCGCTGTTTAAGGCCAAGTCTGCGGTGACGGTAACCATTGGAAGTGAGAAAGCTGCGCCCACGATAAGCTGGGGGGTTGTTTCAAATTTGAAACCTTCGTTTGTCGTTACTGATTCCGGTATCAGGTTTCTGGCTACAGCTGAAACACGCAGTGGCACAAGTGCAAGCTTTGCACTAACGCCCACGTCGATCGTGGTTGATGAAGCCGTGACTTCGCTCTCTTCGAATTGGTCTTCGTAGCTCACCGCACTATCATCGAACTGTTCGTTAACAGAACCCTCTAGATTGCCAGCTCTAAACGAAGAAAATTTGGGCGTAACGCCAAAATCAATATGTAGACCCATCAGCGGTAAGCTGGTTGCGAAGCTGAAACCAACTTGCTGTCTGAGTAAGGCGCTACTTGCAAAGCTGGATTCAAGTGTATCTTCTGGTTGCACCACAGTCAGTGTTTGCGTTAGAGGATCGATGTCAACGTATTCTGAGCTGGTTAATTCACCGAACGTTAATTCGTTGTCACTGAGAATTTCATCGAAACTGCCCACATAGTTTCTATCGGCTTCTGCAATTGATGCGCGGCCATAGACAGTTACAGCGGCTTTGTAATGAATAGCAAAGGGAAAACGTGATCCGCTAAAAGCGAACCCGATGTCTGTAGCAGCTGTGCCTTCGATGGGCTGTCCGTCGACGTCATTAAAAACATTGATTACCCGACCGGCTAAATCTCCTAGTGATTGAGTACCACTTACGCAAACGGTGTCGGCTGTTGCAGTTAGAACGTCGCAGTCGATGGATCGCCCGGATAAGTTGTCGATTTCGGCTTCGATATCGGTTGCTAAGTCTTCTTCATCGCTAATGGTTTGAATGAGCTCGCCTTGATCCCTGATATCGACACTTGCACCTAAATGAATGTGTAATCTTTGGTTTTCCCGTTTGAGGCGCATGAGAGTCGACGGGTTTTCCAGTACACCGTGAACGCCGGCACCGTTGGCAATTGAGGAACCGCCCAAAGCAGCAGACCTGGCATCCATTGCTTGTAGTTGCATGGAGGACAGCAGGCTACAAGGCAATAGTAAAAACGCAAGTGTTTGCTTGCGTGTCGATTTAGTCGAATAGGGCATGGATCAACCTCACAGAGCTTAGGCAAAAGGTAAGTGATACTAATAACTGTTTTATAGCGTATGTCAGTCAGTTGCAGGTTATATACCTGTTGTAGAAAAATTCCAAAAATTAATGATTATTGGGGGTAAGTTCCTTTGTCAGTGGTGCGTTGATTATTGATGGTGTTCAGTATCGCATGGCGCATAGTGCCTTCGAGCATGCTGCGCGCTTCGGTTTCCAGCGCCAAAAGCTGGGCGGTAGGGAAGAGTAGATCGTTATCGTTGCGGGCATAGCCCAAACTTACTACCGAGTTAACCAGCTCCGGGTGCAGATGCTTGTCGAAGAGTTCTCCGGATTCTTTGCCGTGGATTTGTTCGAGCCTGTCGGCGCATTCTTTTGCTCGTTGTTGTAGCTGGTCTGTTGAGATGCCGTTGCTACCGGCCTGCACTAACAGTCCCGCGCAAAGATAGTATCGTTCTAGGGCGGCTCTACTGGTTTCGCTGAGTCGGAATAAAGACACCGCTTCTGTGGAGCCTGTGCTAGCTCTTTGCCAAGTATCAGGCTGATCGGGTTTAGCTGAAATTAAGCCAGCCTCGCACAGTGCCGCGATGGATTTATCCAGAAGCGGTTGTATGGGTTCATCAGCCAAAAACAACTCGCGTTGTAGTAACGGGTAAGCATATTGCACCATCGAATGGAGCTGCTCGTAGTGGCGGTTTTTTTCGTTGGTAAAACTACAAGCGATTATTGAGGGGATAACCAGTAAGTGCTGTATGTTATTTCTAAAATAGGTAAGTGGTGAGGCTTGGCCAGGTTTAATGGCAATGATCTGACCAAGCGGATCTTCGATTTTTTCGATAAAACCCAATTTGTGGCCATGTGGAATTACCTGCGTTAAATCGATGTCCGGAACAATCACATTCGTGTTTTTGCAGATAATACGAAACAGCGTTAAGTAGCTTTGCATTTGAACGAGTAAGTCGTTAGATCCTAGCGTGCCCCTTGGTGTGGACAATAGCGCTGTGGCCATCAGGCTAATTGGTGTAATGCAAGCCGCCTGATTAATTGATCGCATAATTTGATCACCCAGATCAACGACAACAGGTTTGATCCATTCGGGCCGCTCAGCCGTTACGGTGTCTTGTTTCCATTCTTTGTTGTGTTGTGATAGCAGCGAATCCAGATAGATGGGTGTACCGAAGTTGACATAAACGTGACCATATTCTTCACGTAAAGTGCGCAAAGACTTAAGCAGAGCGAAAATAGATTCTTTTTGTTTTTTGCCACCGGCCAGCTCGCTGATAAACGCCCGACCCTCAAACAGGCGCTCGTAACCAAA
>CALDTX010000141.1 GCA_937923565.1 uncultured Granulosicoccaceae bacterium
CCATCGACCACGGCCGACTCATATAGTGTGGGACTAACACCTGCAATAGCAGCTAAGTAAACGATGGATGAAAATCCTGCTTCTTGCCAAATTCCCGACCCAATAAAGATGGGTCTGAACCATTCCGGTTTCGTTAAAAAGTAGATGGGTTCTATACCGAATTTCGCCAATATTAAATTGACCACCCCCGAAGAAGGAGAGAATGCCGTTATAACAATGCCTGCAATAATAACCGTCGATATAAAGTGAGGAAGATAAACAATGGTTTGAGTTGTTTTCTTGAACCCCTGATGCAGAATTTCATTGAACATCAGTGCAAGGATTATTGGCACTGGAAAGCCAATGATCAGGCTTAATGAGCTCAGAACAAAAGTGTTTTTGACGGCACGAAGAAATTGATCGCTGTCGAACAAGGTTAAGAAGTGTTCGAAGCCGATCCACGGACTAGCAACAATACCGCGGAAGACGCTGTAGTCTTTGAAGGCGATTTGCAAGCCGTACATAGGCTTGTAGAGGAACAACAAAAACCAAATTATGGTAGGTGCCAGCAATACATAGATTTGCCATTCACGCTTAAAATGGTTAATGAACCAAGCCATATCTCGCTTAGAACTAGCCATTTAGATTGGATCCGTTAGCGATTTGGAAATCTCGGTAAGATCTAGTGCAGCGCCGGTTTGTTTGTCAAAGCCGTGCACATCTTCTGGAGATACGTATAACGCTTTAACTTTGCCTAAATGATCGATTTCGCCACGCGTTTCCACTTTAACGATAAACGGTTCGCCAGCAACTTTTGTGTGCAGTAACGCTTCTGAGCCCAATGGTTCTACCAGCAGCAGTTCGCAGTCGAGTTTAGTGCGGTCTCCTTCGCTATTTTGCTCCAGGTGTACATTTTCCGGCCTTATGCCAATAACGATGGGCATGTTATTGGAGATGTTGGTCATTTCTGCGCTGCGTACTGGGATGCGCGTGCCATCTTCCGTTACCAGAAAGGGGTGCGTACCGGTGTTCTCGAGTGACCCTGACAGCTGGTTCATTGGAGGAGAGCCGATGAAGCCAGCTACAAACAGATTGGCCGGGCGTCTGAACAGCTCCATGGGTCTGCCAATTTGCTCAATATTGCCATCTTGCATGACCACTATACGATCAGCAAGTGTCATGGCTTCTACTTGATCGTGGGTTACATAAACGCTGGTAACGCCGAGTCTTTGATGCAACAGTTTTATTTCTGCCCTCATTTGCAAACGCAATTTTGCATCGAGATTAGACAAGGGCTCGTCGAATAAGAATACTTTTGGGTGCCTGACAATGGCACGACCCATAGCAACGCGTTGGCGTTGTCCGCCAGAAAGCGCTGAAGGTTTTCTGTCGAGTAAATCGGACAGTTCGAGTATGCGCGCCACTTCATCAACCTGCTCTTTGATTTCAGCTTTCTTGACACCGCGAATATTCAGTCCGAAGGCGATATTTTTGGCAACGCTCAGGTGAGGATAGAGGGCGTAATTTTGGAACACCATGGCCACATCGCGATCTTTCGGGGCTACGGTGTTAACGCGCCGTCCGCCAATGTGAAGATCACCTTCGGTAATTTCTTCTAAACCGGCGATCATTCGCAGTGTGGTTGACTTGCCGCAGCCAGACGGTCCCACAAGCACGATAAATTCGTGTGCTTTGATGGACAGGTCGATACTGTGAACGACCTCTAGTTTGTCGTAGCTTTTAGAGATTTTAGAAAGCTGGATGTCGGTCATTCACCGACCCCTCCCGAAGTCGACAACTGTATTAGAGTATTGAACGAGTTTTGCTTGCGCTACCATACTAGTATAAACTAATGCGGTCAATGGATTCAATTGGTTCTGCGCGACATCTATAATTATTTGTTTGTTGTATTCGCCGAATATGTTTGGTGGTTCGCTGGTCTGTAGGGCTGATTGACGTTAACATAGTCAATTTGGTTGCGTGCCAAGGCCAACGCTCTTGGTTCCTAACGAGAGAAATATGAACTTGAATTGGATTGCTTTAAATAATGAATGACGGCACAGCGTTGTTGCAGAGCGCTCGACGGACGTCTGCAGATGAAGTATTTGATCAGCTGCACGGCGATATTGTTTCTCTGCGCCTTGTCCCCGGCACCAAATTGTCTGAATCTGAAATTGCCAAGCAATGTGAGGTTTCTCGACAGCCTGTGCGGGAAGCTTTCATTCGCCTGAACGATATGGGCTTGCTAACCGTTCGGCCGCAAAAAGCAACTTTAGTGCGTAAAATTTCAATGCGCGAAATTCTTAACGCGCGTTTCATCCGAACAGCCGTTGAAGTAGAAGTGGTCAGAAAAGCTTGTGCGAATGAACAAGAACCTGATGCGAAAAGCTTTGAGGCTAACTTAAAAGCGCAAGCTAAAGCGGCCGGTAAAGGCGACACAGATTCGTTCCACGCACATGACTACGACTTTCATCGCCTTGTATGCATAGCCGCCGATTCGGAGTTTGCGTTTGACACCATTGCGGAAAATAAATCGCAAGTAGACAGACTCTGCATGCTGTGTTTAGCCAATGAGCAGGGGATGTTGGAGTTGGTTGATGATCACACTAAAATCTATAATGCGTTAGAGCGTCGTGATGCACGCAGTATGATTGACGTTACGCGGTCGCACCTTTCTCGTTTAGATGCCACCTTGCAAATGGCAAAAAAAGAATATCAGCACTTTTTCGAAAACTAGTTTCTAATTCAAAAGTCGACATTCTTGTAGGGCACCTCGGCACATGTTAATTCGCGGGTGCTTACTTACTATTACACAAAGGCGAAGTTCTTAGTTCACAGTGCGTAGTGCACAGTTCGTGGTTCAAAGTGAGTAATTCGCCGTAAGTCATAATTCGTCAGAATTTATCAGAAAAACCGCAATTTCTTTCTACGTTAATACCAATTTGTAAGCATCTAATAGCCACTCAACAATTGCAGTGGATAAGATGCCGTGGAAAATTCAACCCT
Source organism: uncultured Granulosicoccaceae bacterium (assembly GCA_937923565.1). Lineage (GTDB taxonomy): Bacteria > Pseudomonadota > Gammaproteobacteria > Granulosicoccales > Granulosicoccaceae > Granulosicoccus. Next base: position 2,986 of record CALDTX010000141.1, read on the forward strand.
TAAAATCAAACAATTATTGCAGCTTGGTCTGCTGTGCTTAAGTGCGCTGTGCTTTGCATCAGCGGCTGTTGCCAGCGATTATTTGCAAATTAATTCTGATGTTGTAGTGGAGCCGGATGGTCAGCAGTGGCAAGAACAGCCTAATTTAGATGCCGTATCAAGCGGTACGCTTTTCCTTCAATCCAACGGGCTGTCTTTGCAAGCGCCTCTGCTGAGTGCTTCGTTGCAAATTGACGTTAGCGGGATTGTCTCTGCTATTGAAATTAAGCAATCGTTTCAGAACACCAGCGCAGAATGGGTAGAAGGCCGCTATGTGTTTCCGCTGCCGGATCAAGCTGCAGTGAATTCTTTAGTGGTAGAAATTGGTGATCGAAAAATAGTGGGTGCTGTTAAAGAAAAGCAGCAAGCGAAAAAGCAGTATGAAGCGGCTAAGCAATCTGGGCAGGTAGCAGCTCTGGTGCAACAACACAGACCCAACTTGTTTTCCACACGGTTTGCAAACATCGCTCCCGGTGAAACCGTATCGATTACTTTGGGTTATGTGCAAACCATTAACTATGATCACGATCGTTACCGATTACGAATACCGTTAACGCTAACACCGCGTTATTCCAATGCACTAAATAACGACGCCGCGGCGATTACGCCACCTCAAGTGTTTAAAGACCTTCAAAATGAATCGCCCAATATTAATCATCAGCTAAGCATCAACGCAACACTGCATGGCGACAGTCGTTTTTCCCAAGTGCTCAGCCCAAGTCACGCTCTACGTATGCTTAGTTCAGACGATGATAAGGCCAACGGCATACGTTTGAGTTTGCAGGAGCTTTCTTTCTTAGACCGAGACTTCATTTTGGAGTGGGCCGTCAGCGCTGCAGATATTCCGGTAACTCGCGTGTGGCGTGAAAAAGTGGCTAACGAAGATTATTTACTGGCGATGATATTACCACCTAAAAAACAGGCTGAAATTCCGCTAAGGTCCAGAGAGTTGTTATTGGTGATTGATACGTCTGGTTCAATGGCTGGGGAATCGATAGAGGCGGCTAAAAGCGCCTTGATAAACGCATTAGCTGGTTTAAAGCCCGAGGATCGTTTTAATATTATCGAGTTCAACTCTTCGTTTACGACCTTGTTTGATACACCTCTTGAGGCTAATGCGACAAATTTGGCCCATGGCAAAGCGTGGGCAAAAAATCTTAGAGCCGACGGTGGTACAGAAATGATGCCCGCTATTGAAGCCGCTTTGGGTTATCCGAACAACGAGTTACTCAGGCAGGTAGTGTTCATTACTGACGGTGCGGTTGGTTTTGAAAACTCTGTGATAGAAGCGGTTACACGTCGACTTCGCGGCGCCCGATTATTTACTGTGGGCATCGGTTCTGCGCCTAACCAGTGGTTTATGCGTAAGGTGGCTGAGGCTGGCCGGGGTAGTTCCCATTTTATTGCCAGCATCGCTGATGTGCAATCAACCATGACAGCGCTACTGCATAAGTTGGAAAACCCGGCGTTAACCGATATTAATATTGTGTTTGATGATATCTCCAGCGACTTTGTTCCAAACCCGATTCCGGATCTTTATGCTGGTGAGCCTGTAATCATAGCCACGCGCTTGGGAGCAAATGCAACGCAATTAAATTTGAGTGGTCGTTGGGGGGATGAGCTTTGGGAAGTACAAACGGATTTGACTACAGCGCCGATGGTTGAAACTGGTTTGTCGACCTTGTGGGCTAGGCGCAAAATTACAGCACTTGAAGATCGGCAACGACTGATGGAAGATCCCGAATTTTATAAAGCGGACATTTTGCAGCTAGCATTAACGCACCAGCTTTTATCGCGCTACACCAGTTTTATTGCGGTCGAAGAGAATCCTGTTCGGCCCTCAAATATGGCTTTGAATAAAAAGAACGTACCTAACTTGATGCCTGCGGGTAGTGAAATGCAAAGCATCAATTTTCCACAGGGAGCTGCCGGTGCTGATACGCGATTACTCGCAAGCGTTTTATTTGCATTGTTGGCGATGTTATTGAGCTATCGCCTGTTCAATAATCGCAACAGGGTAGTGTAATGGTTCGGTCATTGTTCATTGCGTGTGTGCTTGCCTCTATGGGTTTGGCGGTAAGCTCTTTTTGGATTGAAGCTAAAGCGGTTGTGGGGCAGGTGCTGTTAGAGCGAGCATGGGTTCAAAGCATTCAACAAAAAACGCATCAAAAACCTTGGCCGTGGGCAGATACCTGGCCGGTGGCAAAGCTTAACGTTCCGAAGTTGGAGAAGTCATTAGTGGTGCTTGAAGGTGTGAGTGGTGAAGCGATGGCCTTCGGGCCTGGTCGACTTACAACGCCTTTACCGGAACCAGATGATGGCGTGCTTGTTATTGGCGGGCACAGAGACAGTCACTTACAGTTTTTACAGTTCATGGAAAACGGTGATGAGCTGAGCGTGGAAAATCAGCAAGGGGATACTACACACTATCGGGTTACGCGTAGTTTTGTTGCCGATTCAAGTTCGCAACATTTAATGGTGTCCACTAACAGCAATGCCTTAATACTGATTACCTGTTATCCGTTTAATGCACTGCAAACCGGTGGACCCAAACGGTTTGTGTTAGTGGCTCAGCCGGAACTTTCTGTTGCTAAGTATTGATGGTATCCTCATTGAACCATTTAGCAATTCACAAGGGGTTTGGTGCAATGACAATGACTTTATATACCGCGATGGCCAGCATCGGTTGGGTTGCGCACATTGCGTTAGAAGAGTCTGGTTTAGCGTACAAAGCCATTGAACTCGACTTCTCAAAAAAACAGCAATCCGATGCTGATTATTTAAAAATCAACCCTAAGGCTCGAGTGCCGGCGTTAGTATTAGATAAGGGAATAATTACTGAAACACCGGCTATTCTTACCTACCTTGCCCAAACTGCTAAAGAGTCAATTATTGCATTGCCAGAGGATCCGTTTGAACAGGCTGCCATACACTCGTTTAATAGCTATTTATGTTCAACGGTGCATGTCGCTCACGCGCATAAAATGCGCGGTAGCCGTTGGGTGGACGATAAGGCTGCGCAAGAGGCCATGACGGCCAATGTGCCAAATACCATGGCTGCGTGTTTTGAACTTATCGAGAAAGAAATGCTGAAGGGTCCATGGGTTCATGGAAACACTTTTAGCATCAGCGATCCTTATCTTTACAGAATTTCTTCTTGGACGGAGTCTGATGGTGTTGATATTAACAACTACCCGAAAGTTAAAGCCCATCGAGACGCGATGGACACGCGAGATTCCGTAAAAGCTGTGAAGGCGTTTTTTGCCTAGTGTGGTTCACTACACTAGTAGGAGCGTGGTAGCCCGAGTACATGTTCCGACAGGTAAGATAAAATCAGGTTAGTCGATATTGGCGCTACCTGATACAAACGGGTTTCGCGAAATTTACGTTCAACATCGAATTCCTCTGCGAACCCAAAGCCACCATGGGTTTGCACACAAGCGTTTGCGGCTTCGAATGAAGCGTCTGCTGCAAGCATTTTAGCCATATTGGCTTCAGCGCCCGGGTTTTCACCAGCTTCGTATAGGCGTAGCGCCTCCTTGACCATCAGTTCAGCTGCACGCATATTGGCATACGCTTTAGAAATTGGAAATTGAACACCCTGGTTCTGGCCGATAGCGCGGCCAAATACGGCTCTATCGTTTGCGTACTTAACAGATTTTCCGGTAAACCATTTGGCATCGCCGATACATTCAGCGGCAATGAGAATGCGTTCGGCGTTCATGCCGGTCATGATGTATTTAAATCCTTTGCCTTGTTCACCAATCAGATTTTCTTTCGGAACCCTTAAATTATCAAAGAACAATTCGGTTGTTGCATGGTTCATCATGGTTCTTATTGGACGGATCGTTAAGCCATTATTTTTAGCTTGCTGCATGTCAACGAGGATCACCGATAATCCGTGGGTTTTTTTCATGCCCTCAGTTAACGCTGTGGTTCTGGCAAGCAACAACATTAAGTCTGAGTGTTCTGCACGGCTGGTCCAAATTTTTTGACCATTGATGACGTATTCATCGCCGTCTAATACAGCAGTCGTTTTTAGTGCGCCTGTATCTGTGCCACTGGATGGCTCGGTGACGCCAAACGCTTGCAAACGCAGTTCACCAGAAGCTATTTTAGGTAGGTAGGTTTGTTTTTGTTCATCGGAGCCATGTCGCAGTAGGGTACCCATAGTGTACATTTGAGCATGACAAGCGGCGGCATTGCACCCTTGTGCTTGTAACTCTTCTAAAACGGCTGCAGCTGCAGACAAGGGCAGGCCAGCACCGCCATATTCTTCAGGTATGAGTATGGCTAACCAGCCTGCTTCTGTCAGTTCATTAACGAAGTCGGTGGGGTACTGCATAGCTCTATCCAATGTTCGCCAGTACTCACCTGGATATTTCGCGCAAAGCTTGGCAACAGCGTCCCGCAAATCTGAGTAGTCGTTGGTCATAGATAGTTGAGCCCAATAATGTGATCTTTTAACGATGAAGCGAAGTGATTTATTGGCGCAGCGAAGGCACGCCGACGCCGGTGCTTTCGAACCCGCCATCAGACGCAATCACCTG
>CALDTX010000142.1 GCA_937923565.1 uncultured Granulosicoccaceae bacterium
GAGGGCAGCTGTATATTGCTCAGGCGCAAAACTTAAGTGTGCGCAACAATCAATTGTTCGACGGATATTGCGATAACTGCTTTGTACAAAGAACGGCACGTTCCGGTGTAACGGGTATTGAATTGAGCTTGCCCGGCAAACACAGCGTGCGTAACGTCGTGATAGATAACAACACTGTGGTTAATCATGATGGCTTTGGTATTAGCCAAAACAGTAACAGCACGCTAGACAGCTCCGTGCGTGTGCAAAATAACCAACTGATCAATAACACGGTGGGTGAGCATGTTTCCGGAGCAATCGAAGCCAATAATACGATCAGCAATACCAATCGCTTCGAAAGCTTTGAGTCGTCGAATAGCTTAGGCAGTTCATTTCAAAGCTATGCTTCTTGCCCTGGCGCATCGGTTAATCGTGTCTGCGATGGTAATGGCCGATTTGGTAGTTGTTACGCTAGCTTAAGCATCAATAGCGAAGCGTGCGATAACGGCGCTGTTAGCTTATCAAGCGACCGGTTTTCGGCTAATGCGGGTCAAACGGTTTATGCAACGGGTTGGAAAAGCGGAGAAGTCGGAGAGTGGTGCATATCATTTGAGGATGCATCGGGCAATTCGCTGCAATCGCGTTGTCAATCGTTAGCAAGCGCTGATCGTTCAACAGTACAGTCATTTGTCGGTTTGCCGGCTTTAACAGAGCAAGCCCCAGCTGGCAGTGCTTACGCCCGAGTGCTTATTCGGCATGGGCAACGCAATGCCAAAATCGGCATTGATGATCTTAAGTGGTCTGTTAGGTAGTGGGATCTTTTTTAGCGGTAAACTCCATAAGCCAAATTGCACCGGCACCCAGAATCATCAGTAACAGGCAGAGCAATGTTTCAGTGTTTGCCAGTGATGGTACAAACCATTCATAGCTGGCAACCACTTCCTTGGGTGGCTTGTTGGCACGCTGCACCGTTTGCATGATGGCGGTTTTCCAAGGCCAGATGACGACCAACGAACCCAGTACAAAGCCTGTCATCAGTGCAAGCGTTTGGTTTTCAAAGTGTTTAAACACCCATGAAATAAAGTGTGAAAACGCCACTAAGCCAACGGCGCAACCAAGTGCCAACGGTACTAAAATAGATAAGTTAGCGCTGCTGATTGCACCTAACACCAATGCGTAGTTACCCATAATAATAAGCACAAAAGAACCCGACAGGCCGGGTAGTATCATGCTACTGATCGCGATAACACCGCATAAAAAAACGTAGAAAAAAGAAGCGTTTTCTGTTGCAGGCGCCAACATGGCAATGCCTATGGCCACAGCTGATCCAATCAGTAGCGACAGATAAACCGACAGCTGCCAGCGGCTGATACGTTTCGCCACGTAATACAAGGACAGCAATATCAAGCCAAAGAAAAAAGCCATGGTGTAACGTTCGTGATGCGCCAGTAGGAATTCGAAAAGTTTTGCTAAGCTGACAATGCTGGCTGCAACACCCAGTAACACTACACTGAGAAAGCGAGCGTCTACGTGCTGCCAGAATTGTTTGAACTGGCCGGTAAAAAACAGCTTGATGGCCGTGAGATCGCAGCTTTTAATAGCATTGATCAGGCGCTCATAGATGCCGGTTATCAGTGCGATCGTACCGCCCGATACACCCGGTATAACGTTCGCCGCACCCATGGCAACGCCTTTGAAAAAAACCGCGATATCTTGTTTCATTTGGCTGGTTCTAGTTCGGCCAGAATTGGTAGCAGAAAAGCTTTATTGCGGCGAATTTCTTCATAAGTTAAACCGGCTATCTCATACGGCATCACAAGCCAGTCGGTTGTTGTGTGTAAATAAAAATCCGGAGCTGTGTCGGTGCGGTTGTGTTCGGGCTTATACCAAGGGGTAGCAATACGCACTTCATTGGGCATATTACGTTTGAGCCGATGAGCAAGCCGGGTTTTTACAGCCGTTGTGTTTAATCCGGAACTGAAAACGTCGTCGACAATCAGTAGGTTGTCTTCCTGACTCAGCGTTTCAAGTAAATATTGTGTACCGTGAATTCTGATTTCTGTGGTGGGGTTATCAACCATCTGTTGATAGCTTGCCAAGCCACGGTAAGAAGTTCTAATGGCGATATGGTCGGTTTCTATACCTAAAAATTGCAGGCATTCCTGAACGGCAATGCCAACGCTGCTACCGCCACGCCACAAGCCAACAATAAAAGTGGGTTTGAAGCCACTGTTCGCTATTTGTACACCCAGCCGATAGGCGTCTTTTAGTAGCTCTGATTCGCTGATGTATCGTTTATTATTCACGTTGAACAACGCTTGTTTTGACTCGCATTAGTGTACTCTACTGATGCTCCTATCACACAGCAAAATGGTCTCCGATGGCAGAAAAGCTTTACATAGATGCACAACAGCTTTTAGAAGATTCTTTTCAACTTGCTGCAAATGTGTACAAAAGTGGTTTCAGACCCAGCTTCATTGTGGCTGTTTGGCGGGGCGGGGCGCCCATGGGCATTGCCATGCAAGAACTACTCGCGTATCGCGGCATTGAGTCCGATCACATTGCTATTCGTACGTCGTCCTACCACAGTATTGATGATCAGGCCAGCGAGGTGCAGGTGTTCAGTTTGAGCTACCTGATAAAAAAAATGAGCGCTGACGATACGTTGCTCATTGTTGATGATGTTTACGATACAGGTCGCAGTATTGAGGCTATTGTTCAAAAGTTAAAAACGTTGTTGCGTCGCAATATGCCGCACGATGTGCGCGTTGCCGTTCCTTACTACAAACCAAGTCGCAACGTAACATTGCGTGTACCTGATTATTTTTTGCACGAAACAGAACAGTGGTTAAAATTTCCGCACTCGGTTGAAGGGTTGAGCCTACAGGAAGTGAAAGAGAATCGTCCTGAGCTTTATGAAATATTGCAACAAGCGCAAGGCATTTAATTTTTTTGACGCGGTGTCATTGATATAAAATGCGCGCGATCAGCGACGAAGTTTTGGCGCTGTCACAAAACAAATCACCAGCGTTGTCAACGTACGAATTATCAGGTTAGTATACGACGCTAGGGTTAACGCCTACGAACACTTTTTTTGGAGTCTTTATGCCATCGTCAATTCTCACCTCGTCCAATGCGACTGTTGTTGAATTGGCTCCGTTCCGACGCCCAGAAAAATCAAAACTGCTCAATGTTCATACAAAATCTGCTGAGCTATTATCGATGCGTCAACACCTGGGCTATCAGGCATCCGTTGAAATAGATAAGCTCGACTGGCTGGCAGAAAATTTCGATGCAAGTGTTGTCGCCGATATTTCTAAACAGGTTAAAGCGCTGCTCAACAAAGAATTTGGCCAACTGCGCGTTTACCGACGCGGGCAGGTTTATGAAATTAGGCATCGTTCTGTGGAAGGCCTTATTTCAAGCTTGCTAAGAATTCAGTTTTACTCTCATTACATTACTTTGCCATCAGTGAACCGTTTTGGTGACGCAGTAGACAGTTCGTCCATCAGCTTAATTTGGGGTGTCGGTAGAACAAGCAATGAAGCGATCGTTGAGCGCGTGAAGCGTCGTCGTCAAAAGTACCGCCGTTAAAAACTTACACGCCAGCCCATCGCCAACTGGGTTCATCGAGAGGGTGTTGCCCGGCAATAGCTGTTCTTCCTAAACTTTTAGTCAATACAAAGCTGGTACTTTCTGGCACCCCCTCTAGTGCGTTAACTAAGCGTTGTGAATGACTAACCACCCAAATTTGCGATCGCTGTGCAGCATTTTGTATCAGCCTTGCTAAAGCACCGAGTAGGTCGGGGTGTAAGCTTGATTCAGGTTCGTTAAGTACCATGAGTTCGGGCGGTCTGGGTGAGAGCAGGGCGGCGACCAGCAGCACATACTGAAGTGTGCCATCTGACCATTCCTTACAACTTAGTTCTCTCAGTAGCCCGGGCTGTCGTAGACTCACCGACAACAAACCAGGTTGCGGAGAATCAATAACAAGTTGGCTGCCGGGGAATGCATCTTCTATGGCGCTGGATAAAGCCTCGGCATTGCCGATTTCCGCGATCGTTTGCAGTGCTGCGGGTAAGTCTCGCCCGTCATGATGCAGTATCGGTGTGCGTGTTGCAGGGCGGGATTGCCGCGCAGGTGCTTCTGCGTCGGTTCTGAAGTCGGCATAGAATCGCCAGTTTTGAATGCTTGACTGCAGGCTAAACAGCTCGGGTACCTCAGACGCTGTACCAGCCCCCTGAAAAAGCGTGTCGAACGAGTTTAAGTGTTGTGACACCACTTGCCACTTGCGGTCGCTTCGGCGTTTCAAGAGAGGCCCCTTGCGATCAATAAGCGCTGCGGCTTGTCGCCATGTAGAGCCATGCCATATACATTCGCGCTTGATTTCTGGATCTAGGTTAAATAGGGTTGTGACATCCGGGCGTGGTAAGCCCATTTGTATCTGGTAGCCGTAATGATCGCTAGCGAAGCCGAGGCAGAGTCTTACAGGCTTTTGCCGAGGGCCTCCTTGCACAGGTACATCTCCACTTTCCATGGCTTTTGATATGTTTTCGGGGCCTGCCCAAAGCGCTGAAGACAAACCACCTTGCATAGCTAGAGCTTCAGCTACTTCTCCGTTGGCTGCATTGGCTAGTAAGCGTAAAGCGCGGTATAGGTTCGATTTGCCTGCGCCATTTTCACCCGTTATAACCGTAAGGTTCGACAACGGCATAATTAGA
>CALDTX010000143.1 GCA_937923565.1 uncultured Granulosicoccaceae bacterium
AACAAAGCGGCAATCAGGCTCTGGCCCTGCTTCTGCTGGGATCTACAAAAGGAATGCTGCACCGCTCAGCTTCCAAGCGTTTACCATGACCGTCCAGCTTGCCAATTTCTAATTTGTCGTCGCTTTGCGCGTATTCAACAGCGATCCTTGCCATCGCTATTGCACATTCCAATGCCGGTGAACTTGTGGCACTTGTAATAACACCGATTTGTTGCCTGCCCACAAACACGCCATCGCCTTGAATAGGGGTTTCATGGCTTGCGAACTTCAAACCAGTGAGCACTCGTCGCGGTTGCTCCTGATTTCGTTCAAGCGCTTCTTTGCCAATGAAGTCGGCCTTGTTTAAATCGACGGCAAAGCCTAAACCCGCTTCATAGGCATCGACATCAACTGTAAACTCTGCATTTGCTGCCATTAAACCTGCTTCAATTCTTATGGTTTCCAATGCTTGTAAACCCATTGGCGTAATACCTAAGTCTTCACCTTCTATCATTAATGCATCCCAAATAGGCAACGCTGAATCAGGCCCACAAAAAATCTCGTAACCAAGCTCGCCCGTGTAACCAGAACGCGTCAAATGAAATGGAGCGCCTTCACGATCATAGAGTCGGGCCACAGTAGAGCCAAACCATCGCAGTTGTTCAACATCCGTTTGATGTGGCTGAGTGAACGCAATACGTTTCATTAACTCACGACTTTTCGGCCCTTGTATCGCCAAATTAGGCATTGCGGAAAACAAGGATTTTATCCAAACATTTAACCCTTCAGCTTTCGCAATCTTCCTTAATTGCGAACCACTATCATCTGAACCGCAGCACCAACGAAACGTTTCACCACCTAAACGGAACAAGGTGCCATCATCGATCACTCTGCCAGTTTTGTCGCACATAAGTGCATAAACACCCCGGTTCACGCTTAACTTATTCATATCGCGTGTTAGTGCTCTTTGCAGCAGTTTCTCAGCATCCGGACCTAGTACATCAAATTTTCGCAGTGAAGACATATCTTGAATAACCACGGCTTCGCGACAAGCGGTGTATTCCTCCACAGCACGCGTACTCTCATAAGACATTGGCAACCAAACGTCACGCGCAACACCAAAGTTACGCGTTAATGCACTTGTTCGTTCGTGAAAAGCGGAATGTTCAGTCAAGATGGCCTCCGATTCAGGTTCATGCCGATAGCCAACCGCATGCTGTATAGGTGTGTGTTTTTTATAGATTCGAACATGGATGTCAGTTGGGTTCCAGCCGTTGATTGGGTCTACATCATCTGGGCAAGCTGTGGATACTGCCACCAGATCGTTCATTGCCTCAAGCGCGATGTAATCACCAGGTCGCGACCACGCTTCATCGCTTCGAAGTTGGTTATCGTGATGATCAATCCATGAATTAAAAAAGAAATTAATCGCAGGCCAAGCAGCTCGTTCCGCGATACCGAAAGGCTGGTAAGCATGGCTTATGTTGTCGGAACAATTTAGGTGACCAAAAAAACCGCGTTCTTCATAACCTCTTGCTGTACAGGCATACGCAAACGTATCGTGACGACCGACCGTGTCAATTTTTAGTTTTAATAAGGGACGTAAATCTTGATCGTAGAATTTATCGTACAAACCGGGTATAGGATAAGCACCACCGATCATAGATCGAGTGACTGTAGAGTCGATGCACCGTTCAAGCCCTTTATCCAATGAAGCAGCATTCATTGCCATGAAGTCAGAACACTGTTGGCCTTCAACATCAATGATTTGAACAGTTTCTCCAGCGTGGAGTTCGTATGCTTTTGCCGTACCTGCCGCTATGGTGAACTCGTCTCTTACCGCACCCAACGGTTCAGGCAACACACTTGCCGACGACCCATTACGCACGTGATCTACGGTAACGGCGCCCCCCATACCTCCATTAAACAGACGTTCCGCATTGTATACATGCATAGGATCGATCAATAACCACACCGTTACGTCGCTTGAAACTCTCATAGTAAAAGACTCACCTGAGACTGTTTCATCATCAAACACCCTTACTGCCATAAAGCCTGTAAAGTCGCTTGTAACGCTTCCACCTTGTTGCAAATACCACTGCTTAACAGTTAATAACGCTGGTGAGTTCGAATCGAAAGCAACTTGCATATTATCCAGCAAGCCAATCGCCGTGAAATCAGAATCGCCTTGTTCGTTAAAGGTAAGAATTATTACCGGTGTTGCTCCGTCATGATTTTCAAGGTTTAACAGATCGTTGGTTTGTAAGGTGAGTTTTATAGGAGATGCTGGACGCAAAAGGCGTGGACGTTTGCTGGGTTGATACCCAAAATAGTGCCGACCAGACGACCCTCGCCCCAGCCCATCAGGACTATGAAACCAACCGATTGCGTTTTTACCTGAAGGCCGATCACCAAACTTTACCATTTTTGAGTTCATCTTATAAACGCTGTTTATAAAGCCCAAACGAAAACCTGCATTAACTGTTTGCCAAAATATGCGACCGGCTACGTTAAAGCTGTCTTATTCTGAATCGAATTACTTATCGGGTCAAGTCAGGCGTGAGCGCTGTCGTTCTACGACGGAGGAGAATTCTCTGGCTTGGTGTTCAGACTCCACGAAGATAAAAAGAAAAGTATCCATAAAGTTAGCTTTTTCATAGCTTTCTACGGCTTCCAATCAGCAACAATCTTAATGAATACATATTTTTTATGTACGATGTACAATATACTCATAGATAAATAACGGAGTATTCTATGACTGCTATAAACTTAAGCGAAAAACTCGCTTCATTCTCTGAGCATTGGTCACCTAAAACCATTAGCACATTCAATGGTCATGACGTGATGGTCGTCAAAGTAAAAGGTGAGTTTAACTGGCATTCTCACCCAGACACCGACGACTTTTTCCTTGTAATAAAAGGCAGCATCACGATAAAAATGCACGACGGAGATGTTCATCTTAAACAGGGTGAAATGTATGTAGTACCCAAGGGTATAGAACACTGCCCAGTAGCTGAGGGAGAAGCTGAGCTGTTACTGATAGAACCTACCGGCACACCAAATACCGGAGATGTCACTACCGCTGCAAAACAACAGGCTATATAGCATTAAAATATCGTTGCCAATTTGGATAAATTTCCAAATTGGCTAATAAACCACGCTGTAGGTTTACACTCTGAAATGTTCTTCGTATTGCGCTACATCATCAGGAATAACCGACCACCGACGGGCAGAACGGATATAAACATGGCGACAGTCTAAACCTTCAAGCTCTGACCAATTCTGGTTATCGAGCGACCCTACTGATATAGACCGTATCGATGGCACCGCTTCTAATGTAAGGCCAATATTAGTTCCACAGGTATTACAAAAGTGCTGATCTAACCAACGACCCGACACATCAGATACATGTCTGTATGTCGATATCGTTTCATTGAAAAAATTAACTTGTTCTAATTTAAAAACCAGCTCAACCCCGAATGCAGAACCAGTTCTGCGTTGACACCAGGTACAATGGCATACTGTAACGCGCAAGGGAATACCGCTTATGCTATAGCGAACTTTCTTGCAGACACACCCGCCACTCTGTAGTTCTACGTTTGTCATATCCATTCTCTCGTACTGCCTATTTTTCGCCATTACTACCTACTGATAGCACTTTGAGCCATGAAAAAAAAGCTGCTTCCCGAACCTAGATACCTGCACGTAACCTCATGCCTCGAATGCGTACCCCGCCAGAGGTGAAAACAGCGCAAAATTTGTAGGTTGAAACACTCTATCAACTATCCATTTTAATAATCGATTAAAACCAATATATTGTATTCAGACTAATACAGGTTTATAGCGAATCGCTAGTTTGCATATCCTTAATTGCAAGTAGCCCTGCGGCGGCAATCATAAGCAGGCCACATACTTTGTTAACTAGCGACATTTGAGAGAGATTTATTTTTTGGGCTAAGTGAATGCCTGCTAACCCCCACGCGACTAAAATAAAAGCATCCACGACTATATAAGTAGTCCCCAATATCAGTAACTGCGGCAGTATCGAAGCATTCGTGTCTATGAACTGTGGAAACAGAGCTGCAAAAAAAGCTACTGCAAAAGGATTCGCCAGCGAAGTGAAAAAGCCTTGTTTGTACAACCTGAATATTTCACTGGACTGGCTGTGATTTACATCTGCAGCTACTTTAGTGGACAAAAACAGCTTTAACCCAACCCATGCAAGATAGAAAACACCAAGCCATTTGATAATGATGAACGCCGTTGCAGAACTTGCAATAATCGCGGCCAAACCAAAAGCAGCAGCAGTCATTTGCAAACAATTTGCACTGAGATCGCCTGCTATTGTCCACTTACTTCGCTTTAAACCGTGACGAATGCTGTTTGAAATTACCAGTAGTTGACTAGTGTCAGGAGGAGTCGCAAAGAATACCCCCACCGCTAATAGATAGAGTACATAATTATCGATGCTCATATTCGCCCCTGCCCTCGCTAACTACAGCACCACCATAACAGATTCGATCCGTGTAATTTATACATCGCTGTTTACATAGTATTTTCGTCGGACAACATCTTTAAAACATCGCAATCTAACTGGAGAAGGAAATGCAGAGCATCTACAATAACCCAATTCTCAACAAGCAAGTCACCGTCACGTCGCCAGAAGTCACACACCCGCATAAAAACGCGCTTATCGGTGGGTTCTTGCCCTAGAAATGGTTTAACCTGAATCATATTCAGCGATGGCCATCCTCCTAAGCAACTGTATTCTCCATCGGCCATACGGGTAAAATGATTTGTAACGCTGTCGGGCATTATCGCACTTATCCATTCGCTAAACGTGTTCTCAAATGGAGTTTGAAAACCCGCAAACTCTTCCTTACCCTGAAAAGCACCGAATACAGCGGGGCCATACCAAGTCATGTCATCGTGCCAGTCGACTCTCCAAGCCTCATCAACGGTTGCAAGGTTTCGCAACATTTTCTCTGTTAGTTGCAATGTCTTATGTGAGCTCTCAGGGTTACTTTGATTCCAAATCAGACCATCCAGGGTAGCCGGGCCAGGTATGTAACCAACGTAACCAGCGTGTTTTGCTACCGTTTGCTTCAATGGCCAAACACCAGCAGCCATCATCAGTGCCGGAATATCAAGAAAGATGTAAGACTTAACAGCCTTGCCCTCTTTCATCAAATGAAATTCAGCGAAACGTAAATAAGCCAATGCACCGGTGGGATTTATGCCTATCCAGGAATCGATGAAATTACCGTTATAGTAGCCAGTGCACGCCAGCCATTGAGCTCCTTCAAACTCTCCGCCCATTGCGATATATTCCGAGCGACGTAGATTTTCAAAGCTATGACTAAGCGGCTTTAAAAAGTCGTTGATAAAAGCATCGCTACCAACTTGTTTATTAAAAGGGTGAACGATCTCGATGACAGCGTCGGGCAAAAAGAATTTACGCGCAGCAGCTGCAGCCACATCAAATTCTGATGTCCGATAAGCGTTGCAATACTGTTGCAACAGCGCTTTATTGTTTTTTATAGTCATAATCAAGATTATTTTTGATTGGGCTCTTACTGACACCGATTATATCGCAAGCACATAAGCTTAGGAGTTTTTTCTCAGTTGTACTGCCTCTACAGGGTTTGAATTCGGCTATAAAAAATTGAAATACAATTATTTACAGGCTTTTCGTAAAACCTAACCAAAGTTCCGCGACGCCTACACCATAATAGGGCACCCAAACATTTTCGAATTTTTGACCGGAAAGAATAGCTTCTATCACTTCCTGAAAAGCAACAGGATTATTCTTCTGCAAAAAAGGACACAAACATGACCGATTGTCGATAAAAAGTAAACGATCCAAACCTTAAGTCTCCAACAGTTTCGTTTCTTTGGAAATATCTTCCAGAGCTATGCGGTAAAAGGTGCGAGCCAGAAAGAATTAAATCTCTGGCGTCTTTCACACTGACACGTCCAGCGCCCGCACCACCTGATATCAAGGTTGCGAAGCCTTCGTGAAACCATTGAGGCACATCGGTAACATAACGCCAACTACCTAAGTACTGTCTCAGGTGAATGTGTGAAAGTTCGTGCAACAATATACCCTCGACTGTCTCAAGACAAACTTCTTTCTGACAGAGCTCGCTCGCTAGTCTTTTTCGAATTGTAGGTAGGGAGAGGAACACTTCATTTGTCGTAGAACCGCCAAGACTTTGAGCGCCAGTGTTATACCTGAACCTTTTGTATCTCAGCGGATCATTAAATAGATATACTTTAATGATTGCAGCGTCTTTAAACTGCATAAACTGCGAGATTTCTACCTGCTTAATCAGTTCACTTAATTGCTGCGAGACTATATCTGCTGCACGTTCAGTACCCGGCTCATAAAATACTCGTTGCTCCTCCGATATTTGTTTGAACTCATACGTGACACGCGCATGCATACCCTGCACTGTTGAACAAGAGGCTAAGAACAGACTAATTAGGGTAATAAATAGTATGACGAACGTACGGGGAATACACTTCAAATAATTGAGAGTTTGCCTAATATGTTTCTTCATTAACAAATTATACATAGGTTATTGAGAACACTTAGACGATCTCTTGAAAAACATGTTGCCTGCAGGATTCTACGTTTTCACTTTCCAAATATTTCTGGATCCATATTTCTGATTAATTCAGATCCGTTCAACAATATGTTTACAAACCAAAATATAGCCAATAATGCCACTATCACTTTTCCGATTCTAATTACAGGCGTTATAAGTTGATTGTATTTATTTTTCCAGAGAATCAGCTGCGAATATACAGATGGCGATGCAAACTTGATCAATTGCAAAATACTTGAACTAACATAAATTGCTAGTAACAACGCGAAAAGAGCCCATTGTACGTCTGATTGATTACTGACGTGTAGTGGCCAAAATTCTGTTAATTTCATTTATACCACTGTAACCAATTTCATTGCGCTATACCCATAATTAGGCGAGACACTACTTCATTTGAATTTTTCGCATATCCGTATGCGGTATGTCCTATTACCTATAAGCAAGGCAATATCCTTACTGCCTTCTTTCAGAATTAAGTTTATATCAAGGATTTGAACAATAAACCTGCGCTCTCATTTCTTCGGTGAATGTCTGGACCATGCAGGCATATGATCTGACTTCCGCAATTGCATTGACCGGAGTAAAATCAACTGTGCTACACGCGCCACCCGTTGCAATTAAACCATCAGTACCCGGCACCGTTGGACAAACCGCTGTACAAGTTCCACCCGCCTCTACGTCTCCACAAGTCACCGAATAGACACCCGGTGAACGGTTAACAGAAATGCCTGCCTCATACCTTGCACGCACTCCAGGTGAGAATTGATTTGAGAACAGCGTCGCCCCTTGATTAAACGATACTACGCTGTAGTTTCCAGTAAACTCCAGCGAAAATTCAGTCGAATCCATTATGGTTGCAATATACGTAAGAGGGGTGTCTTGGAGCCCTCCTCGTTCAGTGCGATCAGTGAAATAGATATTGTATCCGGCAGCATTCTCCACGGCATCCCATAAAAGCAAATCCCCAACGACGCGGACATTTTCCGGATTCGGAAAATCAGGCGGTACATTGTTACCGAAGGACTGAGCATTAACTGTAGACGACAAACCAAGGAAGAAAAGCGCAGCAACAGCCGTTAGCTTATTAATATTGCTCATAATGAATATCCCGTGAAGTTAAATATCAATAACCACAGACTAATACTATAACAACTCTTCATACAAGGTAATTATGCCGATTTACTCGAAAGACAGAACCAAATTAATCGTAATGCGAGCACCATCAACCTATCGCCCCCAAAATACCAAAAACTCCGTAGTCGAGAGAGAAAGCCTGCGCTACCAAACCTCTCTGGCAATTGAGCGAGTACGGTATACAGGTTCACTATCTCTAAGCTAAATACTTTTAGCCTCTTTGTACAAATAGTGATCTGCCATAGCGATCACAGCGCTAGTAGAACTGATGGCAACCGTGTTTGAAAAGCCTACAAACCAGGTATTTTTTAAGTTGTCGAAGTACTCACCAGTGAGTTGCTGTCGATAGCATTTAGCCATAACTCCATATCATTTAGCGATGTATAAACAGCACCTTCGCCTTGAATTGTATTGCCGGTGTTAAAGTCGATATCTTCGAAAAAAGGCCATTCACTATACGAAATAGCTCGCTTGCTGATGTTAGGCGGATATTCAATGAGGGCGGTTTTTTTCATGCGCGCTGGTATAAATATATTTTCTGCACAAAACTCAGAAAACAATTGATCTGCCGCATTTTCAACGACCAGTGCCAGTAAGCTGTAACCCCCGTTGCTGTACTCATGCTTTTCACCGGCTTCGAAATCCAGTTTGTTCTGCTTCTTATAGTAGTCGTAAACGTCATAATTACTGACAAACGGCTTACTCTTGTCAGAACTCCAAAGTGCTTCAGCATAGTCAGGAAGACCCGAAAGATGATGGACTAAGTGCCAAACCTCAATATCTTCCATACACTTCGGCAAATCTGGAAGGTATTGGCTTATGTAATCGTTACGCGCTATTTTATTTTGCTCTTCGAGAATGGCTACTGCCATGGCAGTAAATTGTTTTGAAACAGAAGCCATTGAGAAGTTTGTATCACAATCTATATTTTCATTTGTTTCAAGATTACGCAGCCCATAGCCTTTCTTAAATTTCGTCACACCATCCTGTATAACCATAACGGCTAGTCCTGGGCAATGTGTGTCGTTATAGCGCTAGAATTTCTTATGAAACGGGAGAATTTCCAGGTTTTCAGAAG
This sequence comes from uncultured Granulosicoccaceae bacterium, assembly GCA_937923565.1. Taxonomy (GTDB): domain Bacteria; phylum Pseudomonadota; class Gammaproteobacteria; order Granulosicoccales; family Granulosicoccaceae; genus Granulosicoccus. The sequence continues at coordinate 8,803 of CALDTX010000143.1, forward strand.
TCATAAAGCTGATTCTTTCGTGTTCTGTTATTATTCATCGGTGATTTATATCGTCATTGATTTGCATCACGCGCACATGTTTGCACACAGTGTCCAATACTCCGCAACCTATGAGAGCAATTGTAATATTCTTTATAACTGCCCTAATGTACAGCTAACACTAACATTATGACACTCGGACTAAAACACGGCCAAAATCGTCTTTGCGCATACTCAGAAGATTGGCCTAATCAATTTCAAGCTGAGTCTTCCCTGATTCGCGATGCATGTGGGCCTTTAATCACCGCTATTGAACATGTTGGCAGTACCTCCGTCCCTGGCCTTTTGGCTAAACCGATAATTGATATTGCAGTTGGTGTCGACGCTCTGGATGTAGCCGACGAGATGATACCGGCAATGCAGACACTTGGTTATGATTACCCAGACGATATTGGAATTCCAGACGACCGAATATTTGGTCGTGACCCTGGATTTCGTCTTTTTCTTGTTCATGTTGTCGTGCACGAAAGTAAGAAATGGAGATACTACCTCAGGTTCCGAGACACCCTAAGATCGAACAAACAACTGTCTGAAGAATATGCGGAACTGAAAACTGCAATTGTAAAAAAACACCCCAGTGGTCGGGGTGTTTATACAGAGTTAAAGTCCGCGTTCATCGATCGTGTTTTGAAACAGGATCAATAATCCATACGCACCTACAACCCAAACCTGTAAAAGTATTCTACAAAATTATTGCA
>CALDTX010000144.1 GCA_937923565.1 uncultured Granulosicoccaceae bacterium
ATAACCACATCGAATGTGCCATCTTGCAATGCGCGCCGATTATGCGGTGTTAGTTCATGCGCAATAACAACAATATCTTTAGCCTGTTTGGTTTCTCGTAAAATTCGGCTTACGGTTTTATTGCCTGAAGCCAGCGAATAAATGCCTTGCACATCCGGATGTTGTTTTAGCGCTTGGGTTAGCAATTGTTCAATTCGGTCTGCATCTTCATGCCCTTCCATCGAAGGCAAAACGTTAATGTGTTTAAACTGATCGGCAATAATTTCATCGAAACCTAAGCGTCGCTCAGCACTATCGCGTGATTGCATCGAACTTGCCAGCACCAACACTTTGCACGGGTTACGCGTTAAAAAACGCCCCATTAATACGCCTGCAGTATTACCAGCTGCCACATTATCAATACCCACAAAATGATCACGGTTTGTACTGGGCAAATCAGACACTAATGCCACAACCGCAACACCTGCCTTTTTTAACCGGCGGATGGCATCTCGCACGTGCGGTGTTTCCGGTGCCAGTATGGCCACGCCGTCAATAGCATCTGATTCCAACTCATTTAATACAATGACCAACTTATGCGGATCGTGCAACGGGAAGTGCCGCAGTTGCACTTCGGTGCGCTCACCTATCGCACTTTGCGCACTTTCCAACACAGCTTCACGCAAGGAATAATGAAATTGTCCTTCACCACCGGGCAGCACAAACACAAGCCTGTAAGTTCGTTGCTTGGCTAAGTTTGCCGCACCAACGTCTCTAACAAAGCGCAACTTCTCGATCGCCTGCTGCACTCGTTCTATCGTGACGGCACGAACACCAGGCCTGCCATTAAGCACTCGATCAACGGTGGCTAAACTGACACCGGCTTCTCGCGCTAAATCAGACGTTGTAGGGCGAATATAGATGACATCCGCGTTTTCTGAATCTGCTGACTTCACAAAAATCTCTTTACATGAGGTACGTACTTCATTAGTATACACTGAAGCTCCATGAGGTGCGTACCTCAAATAGTGAGCTTTACGGATCATCACTCATTCAAAAATCGACAATTTGCGGCCACCCGCAATATCTCTTTCGGAGGAGACAACATGAATCACAAACACCTTATCGCTGCCACCATGTTGGTAGGCAGTGGTCTGGCAACAACACCGTCGTTCGCTGATGACTTAACCCTGTGTTGGGCAGCCTGGGATCCTGCAAACGCTTTAGTTGAATTAAGCAAAGAGTTCGAAGCAGAAAGCGGACACAACATGAGCTTTGAGTTTGTGCCATGGCCTAACTTCGCCGATCGAATGCTCAATGAGCTCAATTCCGGCGGCAAACTTTGCGACTTGCTCATTGGAGACAGCCAGTGGATTGGTGGTGGCGCTGAAAACGGTCACTACGTAAAGCTGAACGACTTCTTCGATAAAGAAAGCATCAGCATGGACGACTTCGCACCTGCGACTGTTTACGCCTACTCTACCTGGCCAAAAGGTACACCCAACTACTACGCCCTACCCGCCATGGGCGATGCGAATGGTTGGTTCTACCGCAAAGATTGGTTTGAAAATCCGGACATCAGAGCCGCTTATAAAGAAGCCACAGGCAACGAACTGGGCGAGCCTAAAACGCAATTAGAATTAATGGAAATTGCTAAGTTCTTTCAGAACAGAGAAATCGACGGTAAAAAAGTTTATGGCAGCGCCATCTTTACCGAGCGCGGTTCTGAAGGCATCACCATGGGCGCAACCGGTGCGCTCTACACGTTCGGTTTTAAATACGAAAACACCCCCGGTTCTTACGATATGGACGGTGCGGTTAATTCGGCCGATGCCATTGCAGGTTTAGAATTCTATAAAGAACTCTACAAATGCTGTACACCTCCTGGTTACACCAACTCTTATATGGAACAAACCTTAGATGCGTTCAAATCAGGTCAGGCTGCTATGGCGATGAACTGGTTTGCATTCTTTCCGGGCCTCTATGCCGACCCAGATACCGGTGGCGACAAAATCGGATTCTTTGTAAACCCTGCACAAAAAGTAGCCGCATCAACACTCGGTGGTCAGGGCATTTCTGTGGTGCAGTATTCAGACAAACAAGACGCAGCGCTTGAATACATTAAGTGGTTTGCACAACCTGAAGTACAGTCTCAATGGTGGGCGCTAGGTGGTTACTCCGCACACAACTCAGTATTACAAGACCCAGGCTTTGTAGACAGCCAGCCTTTCGCTGGTGACTTCCTAGAAGCCATGAACAATGTGCAAGACTTCTGGCAAGAACCAACTTATGCAGAACTTTTATTGGCCATGCAAAAACGCCTGCACGACTACATTGTGGCAGATCAAGGTACAGCAGAAGAAGCGTTAAACAAGCTTAAAGATGACTGGACTGAAGTGTTTGAAGACGAAGGCAAACTGTAGTTCAGTTTTTCTCAATAGCTAAACGTTAAACATTTATATAACTAGAACGTCCTTCCCACCGATGCCTATCGGTGGGAAGGAGCCTCTTGCGACACTAAATCAAGTGCAGTCATTCTATGTTAGACAAACCCATTGAAAAGATGGCCCAAGCAACACCTGCCACGCTGGCAAAGCAAGTTAAAGGGCTGTCCGATAAAACCATTGCCTGGATATTTGTTGGACCAACCATACTTCTGTTGTTGGCAGTCAACATATTCCCGTTGATATGGACCATCAATTTAAGTTTCACCAACTTCAGAGCAAACCGCCCGAACAAAGAGGTGGACTATGTGGGTTTACGAAACTATGAACGCATTCTTAACGACTCCGATATTTGGCTCAATATGCAGGCCACTGCGCACTTCCTGATTTGGACGATTGTGCTGCAGGTTATCATCGGTTTCGCACTAGCTTGGCTAATTAACAAAAAGTTCAAAGGCAACGACTTATGGACAACCATCATCGTATTACCCATGATGTTATCGCCGGCGGTGGTTGGAAACTTCTGGACTTTTTTATACCAGCCCCAAATTGGTTTGTTTAACTACGTTATTGCATTTTTCACAGGCGCCGACCCTTCAACCTTTGAAATGCTCGGCTCTGTAAACTTAGCGCCATGGGCCATTGTGATCGTTGACACCTGGATGTGGACGCCGTTCGTTATGCTGATCTGTTTGGCAGGTTTACGATCCATCCCCGATTACATTTACGAAGCCGCGGAAATAGACCGAGCATCGAGTTGGCGACAATTCTGGACCATTACCTTACCCATGGTGTTGCCGTTCCTGATGCTGGCGGTGTTATTTCGAGGCATCGAAAATTTTAAGATGTTCGATCTTGTGGTACAGCTAACCGGGGGCGGCCCAGGCTCCATAACCGAACTGGCCTCAATCAATTTAAAACGCGAAGCCTTCGAAAAATGGCGTACCGGCTATTCCTCGGCGTTTGCGATCATTCTGTTTGTTACCGTTTTTGGCCTAGCCAGCATTTATGTTAAGGCGCTTAACAAGGTGAAAGAACGATGAGCTATTCAATCACCGATGCCAGTAAACGTCAGAAATCCATTGCCGGATTTTTAGTCATTACCTATGCAGTAATCACGTTGATTCCGTTAGTGTGGGTTTTCTTAACAGGCTTTAAATCACCAGCCGACAGTATTTCGTACCCGCCCAAGGTGTTTTTCTCTCCCACCATGGAAGGCTATGTGAATCTTTTCACCACCAGAACAAGGGTAACGCCGGAACAACTTGCCGCCTTACCCGAACCTGAAGGTTATGCCGAATCAATCGTGCGTAACAGAAACATGGTTATCGCAGGGCCTTCAAAATTTGTAGAGCGTTTTACGAACTCGGTTATTATCGGTTTTGGCTCCACATTTCTATCGATATTTTTAGGTACCTTGGCAGCCTACGGTTTTTCCAGATTTAAAGTGCCGCTCAAAGATGACTTACTGTTTTTTATATTATCAACTCGGATGATGCCGCCAATTGCGGTGGCAATCCCCATCTTTTTAATGTATCGAAAACTGGGTTTGTCCGATACGCATCTGGGTATGATTCTGTTGTACACGGCGGTGAATATCTCGTTGGCTGTTTGGTTATTAAAAGGTTTTATCGACGAAATTCCATTGGAGTATGAAGAAGCGGCATTAATCGATGGCTATACCCGCTTCCAGGCATTTTATAAAGTGGTGCTGCCCCAAGCAGCTACCGGCATTGCATCCACTGCAATCTTCTGTTTGATCTTTGCCTGGAACGAATACGCTTTCGCCGTGTTGTTAACTTCAGGTACAGCACAAACTGCCCCACCCTTTATACCCAACATAATTGGCGTGGGCGGACTCGACTGGCCGGCCGTAGCTGCAGGCGTTACGATTTTCGTCTTACCCGTGATGATTTTTACCATTATGTTGCGTAAACATTTACTCAGAGGCATTACGTTTGGAGCGGTACGCAAATGATCGACTTCTTTTCTGGTTTTATTCGTTTTAAGCGTGGTCCTTGGGAACTGCTGGCAACCATTATTATTTCGGTTGGCGTGTTTATGCTGATGCAACCGTTCGTAATGTGGGCATTCACCTATTCGTTTATCACAACATTAGTGGGCACTGTGATGTTCATCATTGTTAGCCATTTTCCGGAATAAGCACGTGGCTAAAATTGAAATTAAAAATTTGCGCAAAAACTTTGGCGACTTTACCGCCGTGCACTCGTCCAGCTTTACCGTTGAAGATGGCGAGTTTTTCATGTTACTCGGGCCTTCCGGTTGTGGAAAAACCACCACACTACGCATGATTGCCGGGCTCGAACTACCCAGCGAAGGTGAAATTTATATCGGTGATGAAGAGGTGGCCTCCTTACCTGCGTCAAAACGCGATATCGCTTTTGTGTTCCAAATGTTTGCGCTGTACCCACACATGAACGTTAGAAAGAACTTAAGTTACCCGCTGCGCAGTCAAGGTATGTCCAGAGCCAAAACGCGTGAAAAGGTTGCAGAAGTTGCAGGCATTCTTGGCATTGAAGATATCCTGAATAAACCGGTTGGTGGATTGTCCGGCGGGGATCGACAACGCGTAGCCTTAGGCCGCGCCATCGTTAGAGACCCTAAAGCTTTTATGATGGATGAACCCTTAGGCGCACTCGATGCAGAATTTCGCGAACATATGGCTGAAGAACTAAGAGCCTTGCACGATCGCATGAACGCCACAACCGTTTATGTTACCCACGATCAGCTTGAAGCCATGCAAATGGGCGACAAAATTGTGGTAATGAACCAAGGACGCATTGAGCAGTTCGGCACACCGCAAGACATCTATAACAAACCTGCCAGCTTATTCGTTGCCGACTTTATCGGTTCACCGTCAATGAACTTTTTACCCTTTGATGGCAGCGTTGAAAAAGGTCAGAACAGTTTGCAACTGGATGAACAAATGATCAGCATACCCGAACAGCATGTATCGGCCAGCGGCGAACTGGTGTTTGGTGTTCGGCCAGAACATATAACCCTGAGCGACTCTGGCAACTATCGAGGCAAGGTGATTGCCACAGAATACCTGGGTACCACACAAATTGTTACGCTTGAAACCAATCATGGTCAGGTGAAAGCGCGCATCGCCGCCAGTGAGCACGTGTCGCTTAATGACCTATTAGCCCTTGAGTTTAATGCCAGCACCATTTCACTTTTCCAAAACAGTACAGGCAAAGCGATACCTTCAGAATTAAACGCAGGAATAACCCATGGCTGACGTATCACTAACAGGCATCTGTAAAAGTTTTAACAACGAAGTGGCACTCAAAGATGTCAGTCTCACCATTAAAGATGGTAGCTTCGTGGTATTACTAGGCCCAACCGGTGCAGGCAAAACTACAACACTTCGGGTGATCGCAGGTTTAGAAAAACCCGACTCTGGTGAAGTATCTATTGCGAATCACAATGTCAGCGACTTTACGCCTGCTATGCGTAATGTTGCCATGGTATTTCAACAATACTCTTTATACCCGCACTTAACGGTGCGGGATAATCTGGCTTTTCCATTAAAATCGCCACTGCTTAAAACGCCAAAAGCCGAAATAGAGAAAAAGGTAAACAATGTCGCTGAAGTGCTACACATCAGCGGAAAATTGGATAACAAGGCAACCGAACTTTCGGGTGGCGAAATGCAACGCGTATCGATTGGCCGAGCCTTGGTGAGAGACCCCGCCATCTATCTAATGGATGAACCACTCAGCTCCCTGGATGCAAAACTACGAACCGACTTACGACTCGAACTCAAACGATTGCAACAAGAGCTGGGGGCAACCATATTATATGTGACACACGATCAAATTGAGGCCATGACCTTAGCCACTGAAATTGGTGTACTCAATGAAGGTCAGTTGGTGCAGTTTGGCACGCCACGCGATGTGTATGAAAACCCCTCCAGCATTTATGTGGCCACACGTCTTGGCCTACCGCGTATTAACACCTTACCAGCCGCGTTATTTCCAAACATGCCGCAAGGTGTAGCGCAAATCGGTTTACGACCAGAACACATCCGTTTAGGCGAAGGCCAAGCGAGTTCAGTGCAACGCTTGGAACATTTGGGTGATCAAACCCGCCTACACCTAGAACTCAACGGTCACAAAATAGTAACGCTGGTCGATCCGCACAGCACATTCAAAAAAGGTGACGAAGTAAAACTCTCACCCCTAAATGCGATGTATTTCGACAACAACGGTAATCGCGTGCA
>CALDTX010000145.1 GCA_937923565.1 uncultured Granulosicoccaceae bacterium
CCAGCATGTGCATTACCACTTAGACGCAACACTTGGGCGTTCTCAGGAATATCTGCTTCATCGTGGGTTACCAGCAAAATAGGTAGATCTTTCGCTGAACTCCAGGTGAAGCTGCGCATTTGTTCTCTCAATGCAGTGTCCAATCTTGAAAACGGTTCATCGAGCAATAATGCACAAGGGTTTGAAAGTAATGAACGCAACAAACTCACTCGCGCTCGCTGTCCCCCACTAAGAGTTGCTGGGTCTCGATTACCAAGGCCTTGCAGGCCAGCTTGCGCTAAGCTGAGCTCTACTTGCGATTCTCTTTCATGCTTTGTAGGGCCTCGCAAACCAAACAACAAGTTCTGCCGAACACTCATGTGAGGAAAAAGATAATCTTGTTGTAGAACCAAACCCAGCTGTCTTTTCTCAGCGGGTAAATGCGTGAGTTCTTTGTTGTCCAGCCATACTTCGCCGCTAGCTTTAAAGCCAATACCCAACGTGCCGGAAACCCAGTTAAGCAAGGTGGATTTACCGCTACCACTCGGCCCCATTAAAACAAGAACGTCGCCCGGTGCTACAGAGAAAGACAGATCTTTATAAAGTGGCGCGCCATCGGGCAAACTTAAACAAAGTGATTTTACTATTAGAGTATGCATTAATGGGCTAACCTGGATCGGAAAACTAAACGTGGTACTAATAACGCTAATACAAACGCCAACAGCGGCAACAAACTCTGTAACACTGCTAACACAGCGATTGCCCGTTTATCCACGCCTCCAAAGCTTGTAACAAGATCTATAGCCAAGGTTTGATATCTACCAGCACCCAGTAATAGTGTAGGTAAATACTGCGCAACACTAACCGCTAACGCGACAGCTGCCGCCTGAGCTATTGGACGAATAAGCATGGGTATGCGTACGCGGAATAATATTGTCCAATAACCTGCTCCTAACACTGCTGCTGCACTGTGCCAGTTTGGATCTATTTCGCGCCAAGCGACTGCAAGAATCAAAACCGCATAAGGCATTGCATAGAACCAATGAATATAGGCAACCGTTAGCCATTTACCGTCGATAAAAAATAGCAGGCTGGCGGCTTGCAAACCAAACAATAAAGTAACTTGCGGTATCAGTAAAGGCACATACCAAAGCCAGTCAAGCTTGGGCACGATGCCTCGGCGCTCCGACTCCAACCAAGCTATCGCTGCAACCAATACAGAGACCACAGTGAACAGAGCAAACGAGAGCGTTAACACGGCCGGGCTAGTCAGTTGATCGACTTTACCTAACCAGAATCTGCTGGTGTACTGCGTTGGAAAAACAGCTGGAAACCGCCAGCGTTGCGCAACACTCCAAATAACCAACAGCACAATTGAAATACTACTGAGAGCAAAAAAAGCAGCTATAAAGGCAGAATAAAATCTTCGCCATAAAATATGACCAACCCAACGCTGCCCGCTTTCACGCCGACCAGACGCAATACCGGCTATTAAACGCTCCAGAAGCCACAGCACAACAAACAGCAATACCAAACCAAACGCCATAAACAAAGCACCAGCCGATGCGGCAGCGCGTGAGCTTGGGTCGTTAATCAGTGACATCAGCAGCACTGAGAATGTTGGCGGATTGCCCGGCCCTAGAATAATGGCCATATCCACCACACTAAAATTGAAAGCCAATATGACCATCAGCATTAAGCGAATTCGTGGATAAAGCTGCGGCAGAATTAGTCGGCTCCAGCAACGCGCTGGTGCGTAACCCAGGGTTCTGCCAATTCTTAAAGACGCATCTACATTGATTGATTGCAGTTGGGCAGCGGCCGTTAGTAAAAGAAACGGGGCCTCTTTTACTACCAAACCAAAAATTAACGACCAGCCATGCGCATCAGGTACTACCCAATCAGCTGGCGGGCGTTCCCAACCACTGATACCCGGCGACACCCATCGAGCCAGCCAACCGCTCGGCGCTAGCATAAACGCTAAACCCACTGCCATCGCTGCATGGGGCACTGCAAGTAATGATGGAATCCAAGCGAACAACCACTGCCACAAACGCGTTCCGTACACACAGATAAGCGTAAACAGCGTGATCAACAACACCAATAGCGTTGCAATAACACCGGTTTTGATACTGAGAATTAAAGCAGGCCAGAACCTGGGTTCGTTGAACAGTTGGTTAAAGCCATTGCCAGACGCTAGTTCTGGCAGCAAACCAAATGCAGGCACGATCGCTCCTGCAAGGCCAAACAACAAAGGCAGACTAAACAGCGCTGCCAGCGAATAGGTAAAAACGCGCAATCTGGAATACTCAGCAATGGATTACGCGTTTATACATTGCTTAGTTAGCGTATCGTTCTAACCAAGCTTGTTCTAAAGCGGCCGCCCATGACGCGTGTGGCTCAGCCAAGGTTTTTCCGGCACCTAATGGCAACGCCCAGGGACCCGCATCTAACGCTTCGAACCGGGCTTGATCTTCAGCTGGCAACTTAGACACATCCAGAATGGTAGGGTCTCCCCAGAACTCTGTGTTGGCCTTGCGCGCCTGCGCATCTGCTGAAAGCAGAAAATTGGCAACAATCATCGCGCCTGCCTTGGCTTTAGCGTTATAAGGAATTGTGACAAAGTGCGTGTTGCCTATGGTGCCATTTTCGAATACATAGGTTCGTACAGTTTCAGGTAGTTGGCCGTTCTTTACCGCTGCACTGGCTTCATTTGGGTTAAACGATAACGCGATATCCAGCTCGGCATCATCGAGTAATTGCATAGTTGCGGCGGCACTTGCAGGCCAACTTTCACCATTCCCCCAAAGTAGCGGATGTAGTTGATCAAGATAAGCCCACAGTGGTGCTGTAACGGCTTCGAAGTCGGCCTGCTCCACGGGCGAGGCCAACGCAGTGGATTGCTCTGATAATTCAATCAGTAGCTGTTTGATAAACGTGGTGCCATGAAAATCAGGTGGTGCCGGATAAGCAAAACGCCCACCTGCTTTAACATGTTCTAACAATGCTAACGCTGAAGCTGGAGGCTGCTTTAAATATTCTGTATCGTAAATAAAGACCAGCTGCGCACCACCCCAGGGAGATTCTAAACCGTCGACAGGAACTGAGAAGTCGAACTTTATTGATGGTGTGTCTTTAACATACTTTGTATTGGGCAAGGCACGGGCGAAGGCACCCCATGTGAGCCCACCATTTTTCATAGCCGCAAAATTTTCACCGTTAACCCACATGAGATCAACATTGCCATCGCTGTCCCGACCAACGGCTTTCGCTGCTTGCAATTGACTGACAACTTCAGCGATGTCACCAATTTTTACATGCGTTAAAGACACGCCGTATTTTTCTTCGACCGTGTTTGCTACCCATTGGATGTAGGAGTTAATTTGCTCTCCCCCACCCCAAGCATTGAAATACACTTGCTGGCCCTTCGCACTTTCTAGTAGATCGTCCCAAGTGGCATTTACGTTGGCATCCTGCGCAGAAGTAACCGTGCTGAGCGCAAAACTTAAGCACACAGCAGTAGTAAGAACAGTTTTTTTGAATCGTTGAATTATCATAAGTCGTGCAATCGCAATATAGAGCGGAGATATTGGCCAAACGTTCTACAGCTATTTAGTTGAGCCTAATAGTATAAACGGTCTGCCTTTGAACAGCTAATCTGCCAAAGGTTCCGCTCTGGCACTAGCAAACGCATAATTGTGGACCACGCACAAGGTAAACATGTTCGAGTATTCGAAAATACGCACTCAGCTCGAAAACCAGATAAGGAACGAAAGAACGTTGAAACGGACAGGTGGTGATTGGATGTGTCGGCAAATCGGTTAGGCGAGAAGCGTGTAGCGTGTAGCGTGTAGCGTGTAGCGAGAAAGCGAACCAGTCGATATTAGATCGCCGCTGTATAAGCTGCAGTCAGCAACTGGCGAGTATATTCATGCTGCGGGTTATCAAACAATTCCGCGGCTGGACCCGCTTCAACAGCCTGGCCTTGCTTCATCACAATAATATGATTGGCCATTGCGCGCACCACTTTGAGATCATGACTGATAAACAGATAACTCAAATTATTCGACCGTTGTAGATTGCGTAGCAGTTCAATCATTTGTACTTGTACGGCTCTATCCAAAGCAGACGTAGGCTCGTCGAGCATGATCACTTTGGGCTTCAATATAAGCGCTCTTGCCACAGCAATACGTTGCCTTTGCCCACCAGAAAACTCATGCGGGTATAAGAACCGGGCACCTTCATCTAAACCAACCTGCTGCAACACCTCAACGACTCGCTGTTCGTCACGCTCTTCCGTTTCGGTTAAATTGTGAGCCTGTAGCCCTTCCAGAATAATCTGACCGATAGACATACGCGGACTCAAACTGCCATACGGATCCTGAAACACCACCTGCATGTCTCGACGTAGCGGCTTTAACTGCGGCCCACTCAGATCACTGATAGACTGACCACAAAATTCGATACGACCCTCACTGGGTATTAAACGCAACAAGGCTTGCGCCAACGTAGTTTTACCCGAACCGCTTTCACCAACAACGCCCAGCGTTTCGCCTTCACGTAGCGACAAGCTGATGCCGTCAACCGCTTTTACGTGCCCAACAGTACGTCGAAGAAATCCTCGCTTAATCGGGAACCAAACCTTGACGTTATCGGCTGTAAGAATATCGGGTGCATTTTCATCGACGTCGTCTGCGTAGCCGTCAGGTTCAGCACTCAATAGCTCTTTGGTGTAGGGGTGCTGAGGCGCATCGAAGACTTGTTTGGTGATGCCGGTTTCGCGAATTTTGCCGTTTCGCATCACGCAGACACGGTGAGCCACATGTTTAACCACGGTGAGATCGTGAGTAATCAATAAAACCGCAAGCCCCAAACGCTGTTGCAGCTCACCTAACAAGGTTAATATTTGCGCTTGCACGGTAACATCAAGTGCTGTGGTTGGTTCATCGGCAATGAGTATGTCTGGCTCGTTCGCTAAAGCCATCGCAATCATCACGCGTTGTCGCTGACCACCGCTGAGTTGGTGCGGATAGGCATTGAGCCGTTCGCCAATTTTGTCCATGCCAACCATGTCCAGCAACGATAAGGTACGTTCGTGAGCTTCTTGTGTATTCATGCCTTTGTGCAAGAACAACACTTCGTTAATTTGTTTTTCTATGGTGTGCAGCGGGTTCAGAGACGTCATCGGCTCCTGAAAAATCATACCAATACGATCACCGCGTATTTTTCTTAACAACTCCGGTGATGCACCGAGCAATTCTTCGTTGTTGTACACAATGCTGCCATTCGGGTAAATCACTTGATCCGGATTCAACAGCTGCAAAATCGATAGCGCTGTTACCGACTTACCCGACCCACTTTCGCCCACCAATGCCAGCGTTTCACCCGCATATAAATCGAAGGAGACGTTTCTAACAACATCGATGTTTTCATCACTTGAACGAAAGCTCACCGATAAATTGTTGACTTCCAGAACCTTTGCGTTACTCATTGCATCGCCTTTCTTGGGTCGAACGCATCGCGAACGCCTTCTCCGATGAAAATAAGTAAGCTCAGCATGATCGCCAAAACAAGAAACGCACTTACACCCAACCAAGGGGCATGTAAGTTCTGTTTGCCTTGCGCCAACAGTTCGCCTAAAGAGGCTGAACCCGGTGGAAGCCCAAAGCCCAGAAAATCTAATGACGTCAGCGTTGCGATTGATCCATTTAAAATAAACGGCATCATCGTAAGCGTTGCTACCATGGCGTTAGGCAACACATGACGCAGTAATATTTTCCAACGGTTTACACCCAAAGCATTTGCCGCTTTAACGTAATCTAAGTTTCTGGCGCGTAGCACTTCTGCTCGCACAACAGAAACCAATGACATCCAGCTGAATAAAAGCATAATGCCCAGTAGCCACCAGAAGTTCGGCTCTACAATGCTGGCAAGGATGATCAACAAATAAAGCATTGGCAAACCGGCCCAAATTTCTATAAAGCGTTGCCCCAGTAGATCAACCCATCCACCTACATAGCCTTGTATAGCACCAACAGCAACACCTATGATTGAACTAAAGAATGTTAGCGTTAAACCAAAAAGCACAGACACCCTAAACCCATAAATAATGCGCGCCAGCACATCGCGAGCTTGATCGTCAGACCCTAAGAGGTTATCTCTGGATGGTGGAGCTGGGGCTGGCACGGGCAAGTCGTAGTTCACCGTATCGTAGCTATAACGAATAATTGGCCAGTACATTTTGCCCTTTTCTTCGATTAACTCGGCCACAAAAGGATCGCGGTACTCGGCTTCGGTATCAAAGTCGCCACCAAAGGTAGTTTCTGTGTATTCAACGAAGGTTGGAAAATACCAATTACCGTCGTACTGTACTAAAAAGGGTTTATCGTTCGCGATAAATTCAGCAAACAACGACAGAACAAAAATGATCAGAAATATCCACAACGACCACCATCCACGTCTGTTCGACTTGAAGGTTTTCCAGCGTCTTTGTGCTATTGGAGAGAAGTTCATTAGAAAGATCGTTTTTCAAAATCGATGCGTGGATCGATTACGGTGTACATTAAATCTCCTACGATGTTCATGATCAAACCTAACAGCGTAAAGAAAAACAAAGTACCAAAAACGATCGGATAGTCTCGATTAAGTACAGCTTCGTAGCCCAACAAACCTAATCCGTCTAAGGAAAAAATGACCTCTATAAGCATCGATCCGGTAAATAAAATACCGACAAACGCACTGGGAAAGCCTGCCACAACAATCAGCATCGCGTTTCTGAAAACATGACCGTACAGTACTTGAGATTCCTGCAGACCTTTTGCCTTAGCGGTTAGCACATACTGCTTATTGATTTCATCCAAAAACGAATTCTTGGTTAACATCGTTAAACCGGCAAAGCCGCCGATCACCATTGCTGTAACAGGCAAGATCAAATGCCAAAAATAATCCATTATTTTCTTCCACCACGGCAAGTCGCTAAACCCTTCAGACACCAGACCGCGCAGCGGAAACCAATCGAAAAAGCTACCGCCGGCAAATAGAACAATCAGTAGAATGGCAAACAGGAACCCTGGTATGGCGTAACCGATGATGACGATAGCGCTGGTCCATGCATCGAAAGCAGAACCGTCACGAACCGCCTTTTTTATGCCCAAGGGAATGGATATAAAGTAAACCAGCAGCGTTGTCCAAAGCCCCAAAGAAATGGAAACCGGCATTTTTTCGATAACCAGATCTACCACTGATGCATCGCGAAAGAAGCTATCGCCAAAATCAAACCGGGAGTAGTCTTTCATCATTTTGACAAACCGTTCTAACGGTGGCTTGTCAAAACCAAATTGCTGTTCAATGTCTTTAACCAGATCAGGGTCAAGCCCTCTGGACCCACGATAGGTTTCTTGCGTTGTTGAAGCGCTTCCGGACGAATCACTGTTGGACAGGCCTTGAACCATACCATCGCCACCGCCACTCGATATGCGTTCAGTGGCGGCAACTGCACGGCCATTGATTTGCGCTAGCATTTGCTCTACCGGGCCACCCGGTGCGGCCTGCACAATGGCGAAATTAATTACCATAATGCCAAACAAAGTTGGCACAATCAGTAACAACCGACGTATCAGATAAGCGAGCATCAGTGTTTAAGGTTTAACACAGTAGTTTTCTATTTTCGATGTACTGTTTACACTTGGCTATTGGCCCAAAGCCGCTTCTTTTTCAGGGTCTATCCACCAAGTCGTTAAACCATAAGAATCAATTGGTGCTATGGCTGGTCTTTCAAATTTGTTCCAGTAGGCCAAACGGTAGCTTGGGCCATAGAACTGTGGAATAACATAATGATTGTGCAGAAGCACTCGGTCTAATGCTTTAGTGGCCGTAACCAGCGTCTGTCTGGTTGGTGCTTCTATGATTCGCTTGATAAGCGCATCTACAACCGGGTTTGATATGCCCGCATAGTTTCTGGAGCCTGGCTCTTTAGCCGCTTCTGAACCCCAATAGCTAAGCTGCTCGTTACCGGGTGAATTCGATTGTTGCCAACCCAAAACAACCATATCAAAGTCTGAGTCTTCAACACGCTTTTCATATTGAGCACTGTCTACAATACGAACTTTGAGCACAACGCCTAAACGCTCTAATGTCTTTTTATAAGCCAAGCCAATTTTTTCGGTGGTTGGAGATGCCAACAACAATTCCAGCTCAAGTGCTTCGCCTGTGTTCACATTGGTCATCATTTTGTCTTTGACTTCCCAACCGGCTTTTTTAAATAGCTGCAGCGCCTTTCTATACTGCGCGCGAATATTTCCCGAACCATCATTGGTGGGTAAGGTGTACTCTTCATCAAAAACACTGCTCGGCAGTTGATCCCGGTATTCTTCTAACAGTGCGAGCTCGTCGCCTTCAGGCAAGCCAGTTGCCATAAACTCTGAATTTTGGAAGTAACTGTGGGTTCTTTTATATGCGCCGTAAAATAGATTCTTGTTCATCCATTCGAAGTCGAACGCATAAGTAAGCGCAAGACGAACATTCACGTCCGATAAATTTGCACGCCGGTTGTTTAACACAAAGGCCTGCATGGGTGCCGTGGTGTTATCAGGCAACTCTTCTTTAACAATACGACCATCATTGACCGCGGGAACGTCGTAAGCGGTTTTCCAGTTTTTAGAAACGTTTTCGCTACGAAAATGCACATCGCCTGATTTTAAAGCTTCCAATGCAACGGTAGAATCACGATAGTAGTCGTAACGCATAGTGCCAAAGTTATCATGTCCAACATTAACCGGAATATCTTTACCCCAGTAATCTTCTACGCGTGTGTAGCTGATTGAACGACCCGGATCAATTTTATCAAAACGATAAGGACCACTGCCCAACAAAGGCTCGAGCGTGGTTTTCTCAAATTCTTTACCTTCCCAAAAATGCTTGGGCATAATGGCTAAGTCGCCGATGATCAAAGGCAGTTCGCCATTATTGCCTTCGCTAAAATGAAACTTAACGGTATGCGAGTCGATAGCTTCTGCTTTAACCACTGCACCGTAGTAGCTTCTATAAAACGGATGACCTTTTTCTTTAATGGTGTCAAACGTCCATACAACGTCTTCTGCGGTCAGTGCAACGCCATCGTGCCAGCGGGCTTCTGGCCGTAATCGGAACTGTACCCATCGTTTGTCTTCGGGTACTTCAATGCTTTGAGCCAGCAAACCGTATTTGGAAAATGGCTCATCCAGCGAGCTAACCATCAGCGTGTCGTAGATAAGCCCTGCACCAGCCGCTGACTGACCTTTCAACACAAACGGGTTCAGGTTGTCGTAACTACCAATGGAGGCTTGAACAATAGTGCCGCCTTTAATTGCAGCAGGGTCGGCGTATTCAAAGTGCGCAAAATCGGCTGGGTATTTTAGTTCGCCATATTTAGACAAGCCATGATTTTCACCATCGGCAGCAAAACTTGCGCTCGAAAATGCCAATAGAATGGCGCCCGTCAATTGCATTATTGACGTTCCGACTGAACGTCGGCTCCCATATCCTGCACCCAGCTTTCCGTGTCGGGCAAAAATTTCGCTGCGTTTAGCAACATTAACTGACACTTTGGACATGTATCCGCTGGATACTGAACTCATCTCCACACTCCAGAATTAATAAGCACTTGTTTAGCGCACATCAGTGAACGGCGCAGATAAAAGGATAGTTCAAGGACTGTGCCGTGCATGGCTTATTCGAG
>CALDTX010000146.1 GCA_937923565.1 uncultured Granulosicoccaceae bacterium
CATAGAAATTATGCGCAACGCCGGACTACTCTCAGCCGATGTGCAAACAATAGGCGCTGGCGATCTAATCGTTGGTGTGTTGGCACAGAACGATCAAGCTGCTGAACAAGCCTACCAACAAGCCGTGCTGTTAATTGATGCACCAGCATCGTCGGCGTCAGGTGTGCAGTGGCGTCCGCGTAGTATTCGTCGAGCCGTTGAAGAAAATGCAGACGCGAACCTGGCACTCATATCGGTTCCGGGCGAATTTGCGATAAGCGAAGCCAGGAAAGCCATTCGACGAAATTTACACGTCATGATATTCAGTGACAACGTAGCTATTGAACAAGAGAGAGCGTTAAAAGAAGAAGCGTTGTCTTTGGGTAAGCTGGTTATGGGGCCCGACTGTGGTACCGCAATTATTAATGGGGTTCCGTTAGCGTTTGCCAACAAAATGAAGCCGGGCAGTATTGGTATCGTTGGCGCTTCTGGCACTGGGATTCAAGAAGTCTGTTGTTTATTGGCAGAAGCTGGCTTAGGTGTATCGCAAGCGGTTGGTGTGGGTGGTAGAGATTTAAAAGCAGAAGTAGGTGGCTTATCGACATTGATGGCAATGGACATGCTCGAAGCGGACACCAAAACAAAACAAATTGTTTTGATCTCCAAACCGCCGGCAGCTGACGTTGCTGAAAAGGTGCTGGCAAAAGCGGCGGCGTCTGCAAAGCCGTATACCATTTGTTTTATCGGTGGTGACGAACCCGCATTGGCTAAAAATTGTAGTTGGTCCATCACCTTGCACGATGCCGCCTTGAACGCCATTGCGTTAAGTCACACGGAGGTAGACGGGCTCGATCCGGATCAGGCGCAGTTGTTAATACAAGATCAACAAGCCAGCAAATTTACAGGCAAGTTAATAAGAGGGCTGTATTGTGGTGGGACACTGTGCGCTGAAGCGCAAGTCATTCTCAGTACGGCACAAAAACCGGTGTCATCCAACGCGGCTATACCTGGCGTCAATAACTCACTTGATGCTGCTGGACATACCATTATCGATTTAGGCAGTGACGAGTATACGTTAGGTAAACCTCATCCCATGATAGAGCCTTCGGTAAGAGATGAAGCCATTGCACAGGCGTTGGAAGACAAAAATGTGGGTGTGATGTTGTTTGATGTTGTGCTGGGTTATGGTTCACATGCAGATCCTGCCGGGCATTTAGTGTCAAGTTTGCCGGTACAGGCTTTCAGTGAAGGTTATTGTTTGATTGCTTCAGTAACCGGAACCGAACAAGATCCTCAGATAAAGTCGCAACAAATACGCACGCTGCAGAAGGCTGGTATTGTGGTGGCAAACAGTAACGCCAGCGCTGCAAAGCTGGCTCTGCAACTGGTGAGCTAAGGATTATGTTGTGAAACAAATCGACTTCACGGTTCCACCACGATTACTGATTGCCGTGGGTGGCAATGCCACGCACCCAGAAGATATCGAAGGCACATCAGCAGAACAAACGATCATGGCTGAAACAACGGCACAAGCGCTGTTGCCGTTAACCTCTCTGGATAACGAACTGATCATCACCCATGGCAATGGTCCGGTGGTTGGAAAAATTCTGATGCGGCAAGTATTAACACGCGACACAATAGCACCGATGCCGTTGGATATTTGCGTGGCGCACAGCCAGGGCGGCATTGCTTATTTGTTAATGCAGGCTATCGAAAATTCCTTACGTAAAGCTGCTAGCGATCGGCACGTTGCGGTGTTATTAACGCAGGTAGAAGTTGATCCGGACGATGCAGCATTTGATAACCCCAGTAAGCCGATAGGTGCTTTTTATACAGAAGAAGAAGCCCACCGTATCAGTGAAGAATTAGGTTGGTTGATGAAGGAAGATTCTGGGCGTGGTTGGCGCCATGTTGTGCCATCACCCAAGCCGCGTCATATTTGCGATGTGTCTCTGGTTCAGGTGCTTGCTCGTCGAGGTACCATCGTTATCGCCGGAGGCGGAGGCGGCATACCGGTGATACGCAAACCAAAAGGGGTACGTGAAGGTGTTGCAGCGGTTATTGATAAAGACCTAACATCGGCTCATATGGCCAATATTCTGGGTATCCCGGTTATGATGATCCTAACAGCCGTTCCCAAAGTTGCGATAAATTTTGGTAAAGCAGATGAACAGCAACTAGGTGTCGTTTCCATTAATGAAATTAAGAAGCATCGTCGTGACGGACAGTTTCCACCGGGCAGTATGGGGCCGAAAATAGATGCCGCGATTCGGTTTATCGAAGGTGGCGGACAACGCGTTGTTATCTGCGATTTAAACGAAGCATTACCCGCCTTGGAAGGAAAAACCGGAACACATATTGTAACGGACAATGCTTTTGAGGATTGATGAAAATAGTACTTGTCGCGCTTCGGTTAGCAAGATAGGTGATGTTGCTAATGCCGCTGTTCAAACGCATCTTCACGGTACCGTGTATGCAACGTTTGATCGCTCTATGTATGTATTGCTGGATGGACTACACGTTCAACAGCTAGTATGTGTTGGCTTGCCTTCTATTGGTGATGGGCCGATCAATGTACTTGTTGACACAAACGAAACATCACTGTGCGCTGCGTTAAGTTTAGATTCACCAATGACCGTTGGAACACCCGTAGACATTAAGCATGGCGTTCTATTCATTGGTTCTAGCTGCGAGCTGTATTTATCAGCTGAATCAGTTGTTTTCGATAGTCGGGTTACAACGGTATTGGCGTCATCGTCAAACTTTTTGCTATCTCAACATGTGCAGAGTCCGGAGTGTTGGGCGCCTCAATCAGCGCTGGTGGTGAATGCTCAGAACGCTAACCCTGGTCAGACGCTTAACCCGTCTTTTTTGCAGCGAGCATTAATTAAAACGACTGCACCTGCGGTCGACGCATTAAAAGCTTGGTTAGCCGAGTGTTTGCTGCTTAATAAGGTGAGTGATTGCCCGCCGCAAGTTGCGCCTTTGTTAGGGTCTGGGCCGGGCTTAACGCCCAGCGGGGATGATTTTCTCGC
>CALDTX010000147.1 GCA_937923565.1 uncultured Granulosicoccaceae bacterium
TATAGCCACAGCTGATAGCGTAAAAGGCAAAATTGGCGAAAAACTGCGTGCAAGCCTTGAGTTGCTGCCGTTGTCGCAAGCACTGGCAACAATAAAGCTCGATGTAGACATTGAACAATCAATTCAGGACTTCACGCTGAATGAGCCCGATCTGGACTCATTAGCAAACCTGTACGAAACGCTGGAATTTAAAACATGGCGTCGTGAGCTCGCAGAAGGTAAATCGCCGTTAATGCCAACTGATGGCGCGAATAAAAGCGCTGCCAATAATGACGGTGCGGCTTCCCAAACTGGGGCAGTGTCGTCCACTGATGTTGTGCCTGTAAACATTGCCAATCAGGATTACGAAATCATTTACACCAAAGCCGAATTTAAGCGTTGGTTGAAAGTTTTAAATGAAGCTGAGTTATTCGCTTTTGACACTGAAACCACCAGCTTGGATTATATGGTTGCCGAAGTAGTGGGTGTTTCGTTTGCGGTGGAACCGGGTAAAGCCGCTTATGTTCCGCTGGCTCATAGCTATGAAGATGCACCAAAGCAGTTGAATCGGGCAGAAGTGCTTGGCCTGTTAAAGCCCTTGCTGGAAAGCGATAAAGCCACTTTGATTGGTCAGCACATTAAATACGATATCAACGTATTAAGAAAATACGATATCGAACTCTGTAACGTTGCACACGATACGATGTTGCAGTCTTATGTGCTGGATTCAACCGCAACCCGGCATAATATGGATGCGCTGGCGCGAAAGTATCTTGGCGTTGAAACGGTTCACTTCGAAGATATTGCGGGTAAGGGTAAAAAGCAGCTAACGTTTGATCAAATACCGATAGAGCAGGCTGGGCATTATGCCGCTGAAGATGCGGATATTACATTGCAGTTGCATCAGGCGTTATGGCCAAAACTAAGTGCGCTTGAACCCTTAAAGCAACTTTATCTGGATACTGAATTACCCCTGTTGCACGTGCTTGCACGCATCGAATATACCGGTGTAAAAATTGATGCCGATATGCTGGAAAAGCAAGGTGCAAAAATTGCCAGCACATTGGAGCAAGTGCAAGCAGATGCATTTGCCGATGCGGGTAAGGAGTTTAATTTAGGTTCGCCAAAACAAATACAGGAAATATTTTTCGACGAAAAGCAATTTCCGGTTATTCGCAAAACACCAAAAGGTCAGCCCTCTACCGCGGAAGATGTACTGGAAACACTGGCTGCAGATTACCCGTTGCCAAAACTTATTTTGCAACATCGAAGCTTATCGAAACTGATGTCCACGTACATCGATAAGTTGCCATTGCAGATAAATCCGGAAACAGGTCGGGTGCATACCTCTTATCAGCAAGCAGTAGCATCAACCGGCAGGCTGTCCAGCACCGATCCAAATTTGCAGAATATACCGGTACGCACCGAAGAAGGACGTCGTATCAGGGAAGCTTTTGTGCCGAATAAAGGCTATCGGATTCTGGCTGCAGATTATTCTCAGATAGAGCTGCGAATTATGGCCCATCTTTCAAACGATGATGGGTTGGTGAACGCATTTGAACAAGGTTTGGATGTTCATAAAGCCACGGCATCTGAGGTGTTTGCAGTCGAGGTCAGTGATGTTGACTCCGACCAACGCCGTGCCGCTAAAGCCATCAATTTCGGCTTGATCTATGGGATGTCTGCGTTCGGATTGGCTAAGCAGCTTGATATCGCCAGAGGAGAGGCGCAGGAATACATCAATTTGTATTTTGCGCGTTATCCAGGCGTTAAGGACTATATGGATAGCACTCGTGCGCGTGCTAAAGAAGAAGGCTTCGTAGAAACCGTTTTTGGCAGGCGCTTATATCTCCCCGATATCAACGCCAGAAATGGCCAGATGCGCCAATATGCTGAGCGCACCGCCATCAATGCACCGATGCAGGGAACAGCTGCAGATATTATCAAACGCGCCATGATCAAAGTGGACCACTGGTTAGCAAGTGACAACATTGACGCTAGAGTGATTATGCAAGTACACGATGAATTGGTATTAGAAGTACCTGCCGGAGAGTCTGACGCGATCGGTGCGCAAATTAGCGAGCACATGGTGGCAGCCGCAACGTTAAACGTGCCTCTGGTTGTGGATGTCGGTATGGGAAACAGCTGGGAAGAGGCCCATTAGAGCCTGCATAGTTCGCAATGAAGCTGATATTGAGACTTTATGTCTGAAAAGCCACACAGTAAGTAATGATTTATTGCAAAGTTGCTCAACATTAATTATTGTTATTGTTAGGTAGTAGTCGACGCGAAAGCCTCACTGCCACAACCTGCGTAAGGTAGTTGGACCTAAGAATAATGAGTGCTGAGCAATCGCTTTTGAGGGCCAGCCGCACTAACAAAAACAAAATTGGAGGAGCATCATGCAAAAATCTCTGCACATCGATCCAGGTAAATGTACCGGATGCTTGCAGTGTGAAACCGCTTGTTCACTGGAGAAGGAAAACCTTTTCAATCCTGCAAAATCCCGGATTAAGGTGTTCAGTTTCCACGACGAGGGGCGCTTTGTTCCATACACCTGTACTCAGTGTGATGAAGCCTGGTGTTTGCAGGCCTGCCCTGTAGATGCCATCGTTATCAATGCTGAAACCGGTTCCAAAGACGTTCTGGAAGATGTGTGCGTTGGCTGTAAGGTTTGTACCATTGCCTGCCCATTCGGCACAATCAACTACAACACTTCTAGCGGTAAGGTTAACAAGTGCGATTTATGCGGCGGCGACCCAGCATGTGTTGACGCCTGCCCCACCGACGCCATCACCTATATCGATGCCAATGCCACGGGTATGGATCGAATGCGTGCGTGGGCTTCTAAAACCGACAACGCTACAAAGTAAGGAGAATAGACATGGCTTGGACCAGAAAAGTTCTGCGAGTAAACCTCACCAGTGGCACCGTCAGTAACGAGCCCTTGAACATGCAGTGGGCTAACGACTACCTCGGTCAACGTGGATTGGCAACCCGTTACTTGGTAGAAGAAATCGACCCTGCCTGTGATGCGCTAGGGCCTGATAACAAACTCATTTTTGCAACCGGGCCATTAACTGGCACATCCGCATCAACCGGTGGCCGTTACTCGGTAATATGCAAAAGCCCGCTGACCCAAGCCGTTGCTTGCTCAAACTCCGGCGGTTTTTTCGGCGCAGAATTAAAGTTTGCCGGCTACGACATGGTCATTTTTGAAGGCAAGGCGGCTAGCCCAATGTACCTGAACATCGAAGACGACAAAGTAGAGCTGCGCTCTGCCGATGCACTTTGGGGTCAATCAGTGTGGGCCGCAGACAAAATACTGCGCTCGTCTCACCAAGACCCACAAGCCAAAATTGCCTGTGTTGGTCGCAGTGCAGAAGAAGGCTGCTTGTATGCAGCGGTTGTTAACGATTTACACAGAGCGGCTGGTCGAAGTGGTGTAGGTACTGTTATGGCCTCCAAGAATCTGAAAGCCATTGTTTGCCGAGGCACTAAAGGCGTTGGTAATGTTGCAGATCCAAAAGCGTTCATGGCAGCCACCAAAGCGGGCAAGGCTGTGTTGGCTGAAAACGCAGTTACAGGCCAAGGCTTACCGACTTACGGTACGCAGGTGTTAATGAACGTAATTAACGAAGTGGGTGCGCTACCTACACGCAACATGAGAGAAGTACAGTTCGAAGGTGCTAACGATGTCGGTGGCGAAGCGATGCATGAGCCACGCAAATCAGATGGCAAGCCAAACCTCACCACCAATGGCGCGTGTTTCTCATGCACCATTGCTTGCGGACGCATCTCCACCATTGATCGCACGCACTTCTCGGTGAAAGATAAGCCAGAGTACTGGATTAATTCCGGTGGTTTGGAATATGAAGCAGCTTGGGCACTTGGCCCCGATACGGGTGTCGATGATATCGACGCACTAACTTATGCAAACTTCTTGTGTAACGAAGACGGTATGGACCCAATCTCATTCGGTTCCACGCTGGCTGCTGCCATGGAAATGTTTGAAATGGGTGTTATCACCACTGAACACACCGGTGGTATGGAACTCAAGTTTGGTTCTGCAGAAGCATTGTGCTGGGCTGCCGAAGTAACAGCCAAAGGTGAAGGTTTCGGAAAAGATCTTGGCCTTGGTTCCAAGCGACTTTGCGAAAAATATGGTCAGCCTCAGTTATCCATGACAGTTAAAGGTCAGGAATTTCCAGCCTATGATCCACGTGGAATTCAGGGTATTGGATTGGCCTATGCAACGTCTAATCGCGGTGCGTGTCATTTACGTGGCTACACGATTGCCTCAGAAATACTGGGTATTCCAGAGAAAACAGATCCGTTGGAATCAGCGGGCAAAGCTGGCTTAGTTAAGGCATTTCAGGATGCAACAGCTGCTGTAGATTCAGCTGGCTTATGTGTGTTCACAACCTTCGCCTGGACGATGGACGACATCGCCCCTCAAGTAGACGCTGCCTGTGAAGGCGATTGGTCACCTGAGCGTATGATGGAAGTGGGTGAGCGCATCTGGAATATGGAACGTCAGTTCAACGAGAAGTCCGGCTTAACCGGTGCAGACGATACCCTGCCACAACGCTTGCTTGGCGAAGGTGCAAACTCTGGCCCAGCTGCTGGTAAAGTGAATGAGCTAGACAAAATGTTGCCTGAGTACTACGAAGCTCGTGGTTGGTCAGCTGATGGTGTTGTTACAGCTGAAACACAACAGAAGTTTGGTTTGCCCGGATAAGGATTAAAAAAAGTAATGCATCATGTGATTATTGGCGCTGGCCCAGCTGCTGTTGCGGCAGCTGAGCAGCTTAAGAAACTCGATCCCGCCTGCGATGTAACTATGTTGGCGGCGGAAGCAGCTCCACCCTACTCACGGATGGCTATACCTTACTTGCTGGTCGGCAACATCGACCAGCAAGGCACTTATCTGCGCAAGAATGAAAATCACTTCGACAATTTAGGGGTCACTGTACGGCACGCAAGAGCCAGTTCTGTTACTCCTGCCAGCAAAACCGTTAATCTGATTGGCGGTGCTGAAATTAATTACGACAAACTGCTGGTAGCCACAGGCGCTACCGCTGTAAAACCACCCATTCCAGGTATAGACCTGCCTTCAGTGCATAACTGTTGGTCGTTAGCCGACGCGCACAAGATTATCGCTCAGGCAACACCAGGGTCAGACGTTATCCTGATGGGTGCAGGCTTTATCGGTTGCATCATTCTAGAAGCGCTAGCAGCCAGAAAAGTTAATCTGACCGTCATAGAGATGGAAAACCGGATGGTTTCGCGTATGACTAACGAAACCATGGGCACCATGATCAAAGATTGGTGTGTGGCCAAAGGCATCAATGTTCTTACATCCACTAAAGTTGATGAGATCGCTCAAAATGGCGACGCTCTATCAGTAAAAACCAATACGGGCAGTGAAATAAAAGCCGATTTAGTCATCACGGCAACCGGTGTTCGTTCTAACACAGCCTTTCTCGAAGGCAGTGGCATCAACGTGGATATGGGCATTGTTGTTGATGATTTTATGCAAACGTCTGTTGCTGATATCTACGCCGCAGGCGATGTCGCCCAAGGCAAAGATTTCTCCACTGGCGACTACTACGTACAAGCCATTCAACCAACAGCCGTAGAGCACGGTAAAGTGGCGGCTCACAGTATGGCTCGCGGTCACACCACGCCTCATGTTGGTAATGTGAACATGAACGTGTTGGATACTGTTGGTCTTATCTCTACATCGTTTGGAATGTGGATGGGTGTAGAAGGCGGTGAAGAGTCAGAGCGTGTCGACAAAGAAAATTTCAAATACATTAACCTGCAATTCAAAGACGACGTGTTAGTTGGTGCCAGCAGTTTAGGCATGACGCAACATGTGGGTGTTATGCGCGGGTTAATTCAAACCGAAGCACATTTGGGTAAGTGGAAGCAAAAACTCATGGACGACCCAACACGCCTTTCTGAAGCTTATCTGGCCGGAGCGCAGTCGCAACACCAGTACATGGAAGCATAAGATTTTCAGGCTTAAAAGCTGTAACGATTATGCGTATAACACTTAAACTATTTGCGTCGCTTTCTGATTTATTGCCACCTCATGCGGTAAAAAATGCAGCGCAAATAGAAATAGACGACAGTGCTTCCCTGCATTCGATTATTGATCAATTCAAGGTTCCCAGAGAGCTTGCACACCTTGTGTTAATTAACGGTGTGTATGTTTGCGATACCGATAGAGATGCCACTAACGCACTGAAGGAAAACGATGTGTTAGCCATTTGGCCCCCTGTGGCTGGCGGATAAGCGCACATTAATACAGACGATATCATTGAGTACGAAAACAACATGGGTTTAACCCATGCTGATTTCTTCAGATTGCTACCCGCTGCCATGGGTGAACATGAGTACCGCATTGACGGTAACACTGTGCATGGCGTGGTGCATGATGGCACCGTGGAGATCACGCTGGGCGAGCAACAAATGCGCAAAATTGCGCTTATGAGAATACCCAATGCCAATGTGAAGTTTGTTTTCCGTGGCGTATCAGAAGAGCAGCAGCAGGCTTTTAAAACTTATTTCGACTTGCGCTTTCAACGCGGAGGCGGCTAAACAGCGCCAGCAGTCTCATATCTGTGCGTGTTGCTGCAATTCAATCAAAGGAAATTGCCCTCCAGGCGCTAATTGCGTTACATTTAGAGCCTTAGCAACTTATGACCAAAGCTCGTACGACTGTTAGCTTTAGGTGGTAAGTGCCGGTTTTTTGCACTCCCAAACGTTACTAATGAGGTAGTCAGCCACAACATGTCCGCCACCGACGGCTCCACCCATGAGCCTCACAAAATTGTAGATAAATTGCATCGCCCATTGCGGGATTTACGCGTGTCTGTTACTGATCGCTGTAATTTCCGTTGTGTGTACTGCATGCCCAAGGCTGTGTTCGATAAAGACTACAAATTTCTACCCCGCAGTGAATTACTCAGTTTTGAAGAAATTATCCGCGTTGTTAAAGCGGCAGCCGAATTCGGTGTTAGCAAAATTCGCTTAACCGGTGGCGAGCCACTACTACGCCACGATATCGAAAAACTCATTCGCTGGATTGGCGAGGTTGACGGCATTAGCGATATCAGTCTAACCACCAACGCAACACTGCTAACTGAAAAGCGAGCCTACGCATTACGAGAAGCCGGGTTGCAAAGGCTGAATGTTAGTTTAGATGCAATAGATGATGAAACGTTTAGTGCGGTAAACGATGTCGACGCCAGTGTACAAAGTGTGCTGGACGGCATAGAGAATGCGCGAGTTGCAGGCTTTGAATCGATCAAAGTTAATATGGTGGTAAAGAAAGGGCTTAACGATCACAGTATTGTACCGATGGCTAAGCACTTTCATGGCACCGGGCAAATTTTGCGTTTCATCGAATTTATGGATGTAGGTAACAGCAATGCCTGGGACATGTCGCATGTAATCAGTAGTAAGCAAATAGCTGAGCTAATACAAACGGAAATGCCCATTGAGCCAATAGAAGCAAACTATAAAGGTGAGGTTGCGAAACGCTGGCGTTATAAAGATGGTGGTGGCGAGATTGGTATTATCACGTCTGTGTCAGAACCGTTTTGCGGCGATTGCAGCCGAGCAAGGCTTTCTGCAACGGGCAGTATTTATACCTGCCTTTTTGCATCCAGTGGTCATGATTTGCGTGAAACACTACGCCAAGAAAACGATCAAGCCTTACATGAAAAATTAAAGCGTATATGGACCACCAGAGAAGACCGCTATTCGGAAACACGTACCCATGTGGCTGTACTGCGTCCAAAGGTTGAAATGTCTTTTATTGGCGGGTGATCATGCGTAACGCAAACGCAAACGCAAACGCAAACGCAAACGCAAACGCAAACGCAAATTAAGAATACGACTATCCATGACAGACTCAGAAAGCAAAGTGTTGGAACCCGATTGTGATGAAGCATGGGACGCTTACAACGCCATGTTCAAAAGCAAAACTGCGCACTTTGAATTTATGGAAGTTCTGGAGAACAAGAAACGTAATTTCAATTTGAACCCCACCGAAGACGATAAGCAGAAACTTGCTGATCTGCTTGCCCTTCACGACGCTGAAGTTAAACGCTTTACCGGCGCATCTATCGAACTAAAAAAATCTAACCCGTCAGCGCATAAAGCCCTGTTTGAATACATTGCTGAAATTGCCCACAATGCTTCAGAAGAGAATGTTAAGCATTAATTAATGGGTGTTAGTTGTCGAAAGTTGGCCATTCAAAAGCATAAACCCGTTAACTGATTTTTTGTGTTGCAGCTATCGCTACGGTAGCGATTGCCTTAAATCTGTATTGCTGGTTTTATCGTAAAGATGTCATTATCTAATACCGTCGTTTAAAGTAACGGAGAATTTATGAGACTTATCGCGCTGATTATTAGTGTGCTTACCTTATCTGCCTGTACCGGGTTGCCAAAAAACATAGAGCCCGTGGACAACTTCGAGCTGGATCGGTATTTAGGCAAATGGTACGAAATAGCGCGTTTAGATCATCGTTTTGAACGTGGCTTAAGTAAAGTTACCGCTGAATACACGATGCGTGACGATGGTGGTGTTGTGGTTAAAAATAGAGGCTACAAAGAAAAGACAGATGAATGGAGCGAGGCGGAAGGTAAAGCCTATTTCACAAAAGATACCGATGTTGGGCATTTAAAAGTTTCTTTCTTCGGCCCCTTCTACGGAACCTATGCAGTGTTCGACTTAGATAAAGAAGATTATCAGTACGCGTTTGTTTCAGGTAATAACACAAAGTATTTGTGGCTGTTATCCCGCACCCCTGAAGTTAGCGATGCATTAAAAGCGCGTTTTGTTGAACAAGCCAGCAGTGCAGGGTTCAAAACCGATGAGTTGATCTGGGTTCAGCAGTAAGTTAGCATGCGTACAAACCGGACTGTACCCCACAATGATTCCAACATTAGCCTGTAGCTATTCAACCGTTAGTTCAAAAGAGCTCTTAGAAAAAGTTATTCCAGACTATTGCATCGACAATCCTCGTCAATGTATTTTCTGGGAACGTGGTTCAAACGATACTTACCAGATCAAGTGCGACAAGGCCGTTTATTTTTTACGGCTTTATCGCAGCGGTGCGTTTCCACGAGAGGCCACAGAGTTTGAAGCAGAGGTGCTTCACTATTTGCATCAGCAAGGGTTTCCCGTGGCTTACCCGATAGCGCGCAAATCCGGAGGTTTTATTTCGGAAGTGGCAGCCTATGAAGGCACTCGATATGTACTCGTTACTGCTGTTGCCGAAGGTCAGTCGGTAGATTATGAATCGTTGGACAATTGTCGTCTTGTTGGGGAATCGCTGGCACAATTTCATTTGGCATCCAACTGGTTTAAAACCGCCCGCACGCGAACCCCTCTGAATACGGAAGGCTTACTGGATAACTCGATGCCCTTAATTCGAGAGCATTTTGTTGAGAGCCCAGACGCCTTACGTGATTTCGAAGAAATAGCGCAAAGTGCCCGCGAAGCTGTGTTAGCGGTACCTGAAGACGATCTGAATACGGGGATATGTCACGGCGATTTTCACGGTGGAAACTTGCATTGCCACGAAGGAAAAATAACCCATTTTGATTTCGAAGAATGTGCCTTTGGCTACCGCGTGTATGATCTTGCAACATTCAAATGGGACGTTGGTGTGGGTGATGACGATGCGCCGGCAAAGCGATGGTCCGCTTTTTTAGAAGGCTATGAATCGTGCCGACGATTGTCTGAATCTGAGCGATCGTTAGTTAATACGTTTGTTATTTTTAGAGAGATTGCGGAAACGGCATTCGGCATAAAGCATGTTAAAGATTTCGGTCTTAACGAAATTATGGCCTCTGATGTTAAACGGGTGCACAGGCGATTAAGTTATCTCAAAGGGCTGGTATAACGAAAAACGGGATTGTTGCATTAACGAAAATTGGAGAATCAACAGCGTTAAAGTCTTAATTTTCTAGGCCGCAATCCCAAACATCTCATTCACTAGGCGTATTTCGCCTGCAGCGCTTGCGGCGGGTTTAAATAAATCACCTCGCTTAATCGTTCTAAACGCCTCTATTGCTAGTAACGTCTTTTTTGCTGTGTTCAATGATTTGAATCCTTTACCTGGATTAACCAGGCGTTTGAGGGCTGCGTGGTCGGATTCAATGCGATTGTTTTTCCACTTTACGTTGATGTGTTCGATGGGTTGATTGAAGCATGCATGATCATCCATGGCTTTTATTAAAGCAGGGTAGGTAGGCGCTTTGTCAGTCACGATCGTTGCTGGAGGGCAGAGTCCACAGTTCCAATTGGCTTGATTAAAGAACGCTTTTGCTGCTTTAGCATCACGTTTTGCGCTAAGCCTGAAATCGACGAAGCGACCGTGCTCATTTACAGTACGCCAGAGGTAGCACCATTTGCCATTCACGCGGATGTAGGTGTCATCAACATGCCAATATATTGGGCTAGGGTAGTGTTGTTATATAGTGGCTGGATCAACGTGGATACCACGTTCGATCAATAAATCTCGAACATCGTGATAGGAGAGCGGGTATCGGCAATACCAACGCACAGCGAGTAAAATAATGTGCGGTGAGAATCAGTGGCGTTTGAAAGAATTATTTTTCACGAAATCTCTCGCTAAGCAGTACCTGAGGGGAATCGTAAGCTTGGTAGTGGGTTAATTCAACAATCCCAATTAAATTATACTAATGGTTACGCTCCAGTCAAATAAAGCACTCAAAAATACTTGTTGCAAACTATAATTTGCAGTGTTTTTGTCGATACATGGGAAGGATTCTCTAAATGGCGCAGAAAGTCATGCCTCGAACAATTGTTCGTTATAACGATGAGA
>CALDTX010000148.1 GCA_937923565.1 uncultured Granulosicoccaceae bacterium
GCTGTTTAAAACCATCACACAGTTTATTATAAAATTTTCTTTGCTCATTGATTGCAAGTTCGGCCGTATTATCAGGATAGAACTGCTGGGTTTTTCTGATAAACGACCAAATTTCAGCATCAATTAATGCGTCATAGTTTGTTGGCATAGCTTTGCTCTATCAATTTAACCATGGCATAAAGAAGATCGTTAGTTGGTGTGGCTACGCCTAGTGCGGCCCCTTGCCGTACTATTTCACCATTAATGGCGTCGACTTCTGTAGGCTTCTCCAATAGCACATCCTGAACCATTGAAGCGCGATGTTCGGCATGATTGGCACAGGCGAAACTAATCATCTCTTTAACGCGTTCAGAATCAACGGCAATTCTCTGAGCTTGCGCAACTTCCAGCCCCTCCATTGCCGCTGAAACAACCATCGCGTTTATTGCATCAGATGACGCCAAATTACCATTAGTGCAGCGTGCTATTGCACCAACGGCATTCATGCCTGCGTTGAAGGATGCTTTATGCCATAAGCGGGTGAAAATAGCATCGTCAACCTCAGAGTCAACGCCTGATGCTATTAGCCGCTCGCAAAGTGCGTCTCGCCTTTTCAAACTCGAGGCGTTACTTGTTTCCGGGTTTAGTAAGTTAAAAGCTGTTTGGCCTCTGCCTCGCAGTTCCACCACGCCAGGCGATACTCGTTCAACCGGCGCCATTGTGTTACCGAGCATTATTTGGCTTTTATCAACGAACTGTGAAAACACTTGCTCATACCCCAAACCGTTTTGCAGACTGAGCAAGAGGGTATGCTTGCTGATAGATTCAGCGATGCCGTTTAATGCGGCTTGGGTTTGATGCGCTTTGCACAGCACAATGATGATATCGGGACTACCCGTATAATTTTCCGGGTGACAACAATCGAGCTCTACCTGAACGACCTTGTTCGCACTGTGAATGGCCAAACCTTGCCGCTTAATGGCATCACAGTGAGCAACGTTGGTTGTGATTAACGTCACCTGAGTAGAGCCTGTGGCAAGCATGCCGCCCAAATACGAGCCTACCGCACCTGCGCCCAGTATCGCTATATTCATTAGCCCTCCCCATGCGTGTTTACGTGATTGCAACAGCGACCAGCAACACGTTTGACTGTCAATACAGCCGGTATTAAAACAAACTTAGTGTAACGCCAAACAGCTGATTAGGGGAAGTGCTAGGAATATAGAAATCACTTGCCTGCTAGGCGTTCAAAACGCTACACGGTAAGAGCGCTAGATAGGCAGAATACTAAGCCGCGACAGACAACGACTTATCATTATAAACAGGAAGGAGTATATGGAAACTAGTGCCTACATTGGGTTCGCTATCAACTTGTATTGAGCCGCCATGGTTCTCGATAATGCCATACGATATAGACAAACCGAGCCCTGTGCCCTCACCAACAGGCTTTGTTGTGAAAAACGGATCAAACAGCTTATCCAGATCTTCTTTGGCAATGCCTTTACCGTTATCACTGATGGAAATCTTAACAAAGCCTGCTTCAACGCTTGTGCTCACCATAATTTCACCTTCAGCATCTATAGCTTGCCCAGCGTTAATTAACAGATTCATGAGTACTTGATTCAGCTCACCGCGATTGGCCATGACTAACGGAATCTCTTGTAAATCAAGTTTTATTGAAACGCGGTTCTTAAGCTCGTTTTTAACAATCTTAAGCGTGGACTCAACACATTCACCAATATTGCAAGTTTCTTTTGAGTTCTCGTTTATGTGGGAAAATTCTTTTAACCCTCTGACTATTTCCTGTACTCGGCTGATGCCATCGAGTGTATCGCTCATAAGCGACACAATGTCTTCATTTACAAATTCAATGTCTTCCGAGGTTTCCAACTGTTCTATCTTGGCCAGCAACTCTGCATTAGCTTGAGTGAATTCGGGCTTACCGGTTTGATACAAACTTAATAGCTGTTGATAAAGCTCAATGTAATCCGATAGCGATATCACATTACTGTTCACGAAAGCAATGGGGTTGTTTATCTCGTGTGCTATGCCTGCAGATAGCTGCCCTATCGATGCCAATTTCTCGGTTTGGAGTAGTCGTGCTTGTGTGGCAGCAATTTTTGCATCAGCTTCCTTTAGCGCCTCAATTTGATCTTTGATCTTTTTAGTGCGTTTTTCTACTCTGTGTTCGAGCGTTTTGTTGAGCTCAACCAGCGCCGATTCATAACGGTCTCTGGAAGCTTGAGATTCACTTAAGGCTTGTGTCATCCGGTTGAACGCAACGGCAACCTCAGCCACTTCATCTTTGGTGTTAATGGAAAGCTTTTGTGAGTAATCACCTAGCGAAATCGCTTTTGCCGCTCTTTGTAATACCAGCAATTGTTTGGTGAGGTAATTGCCCAGTAGCAAAGAGAACACCGCTACTAAAATCATTTCCACAATAGCGATAGTGGTTGTTAAACTGCGTGTATCCTCAATGGCAGCTTCTATGTTATCGATATTAAAACCAATTTCAACACGCCCGTACTCTATCCCACTCTCGGTAATCACGGCGAAAGTATCAAAAATACCGTCGTCGACAGAATCTAAGCTGTTGTCTTGATTAAATGCGCGATCAATTATGCTTGGGTCGCCAGCGCTGCTTATGAGCAGGCCATCGGTACCGCGAGTACGAACGTACTCGATATCCGGGTTCTTCTTCAGTTCCTGACTAAACGCATCCAGAGAGGCAAGATCGTAGGCAAGTACAGGGTCTTTTGCGGTGGTGGAAAACAGTGCAGCCGTTGAATAGGCTCTTTTAAGCAGCGCCTCTTCGGCGCTGTCGTGCATAAAACTCATTACTGTGTAGATTAGCAAGGCCAGTAATACCGCCTCGATGAAAGCTACACCAATAACTGTTTTTAATCTTAAAGACATTAAAACAGCTGCCGTGCATAGCTACTGTTCATCATCCAAAGCGGTAATCTCCAAATTACGCACATCGTTCCAGTCGATATCAGCAGCCAGTTGTATACCATTGAAGTTCAAGCTTTTCAAGAGCGCCCGACCTTCTTCGGAGTCTTGAAAGTTTGCCAACGCTCTGGCCACTTTAGAGCGGTCGGATGACTCCACTGATGGGTGCGCAGTAAACGCGTGAGGTGTATAGCCATTCGACTTCCACATAATTTCCAGTTGACTTCGTATTGCTGGATCCGTGTTGTTAAACGTTCTAACAATGCCGCCACCTGCGGGAAACAGCCCTCTTGCAACGGCCAAATACACTGAATCGTGTGAGGAGACGTATTTCGTTCTGTATTTAATACCCTCACTGTTTAACTCAGCTGTGGGTAGTATGGTTGCTGCAAAAGCGGCGGGCGATGGAAAAGCCAACGTTTCGCCGTTCAACTGATCGAGATTTTTAATTCCGCTGTTTTTCTTAACTACCATAATGCCAGTAATACGTTTATTGCTTTGGTGTGCGATAGCCACATAGCCCGGCTTTTGATTGAAAACCGTAAAATGATACGGATTCATATAAGCAAAGTCGTACTGGCCTTCTGCCAATCGCGCTTCAAATGTGGGGATATCTTTGGCTGTAGCGAATTTAATGGTTAAGCCAGTATCTGCGCTGATTTTCTCTAACACTGGCCCCCATAGCTTTGCCAGCTTCTTCGACGACTGCTGTGGAACAATACTGAATGTATATTCCTTAGCAAGCGCATTCGCACTGAATAAAAAACTAAGCAGTAGTACTGTGATTATTCGGTAAATCATAATTTGCTCCAAACTGTGAAAAATCTTTATTATTGAAACCCAACCGCTTTTGTATCCATAGCGCTCTGTTCAGATTGAACCGGGGCCGGGTACCGCGAGATTAATTCACTGAATTTCTGTGCATCAACCGGTGGGCTATAAAAATAACCTTGAATAACATCGCATTTCATTTCTCGTAGAACTTCTAACTGTTGTTCATCCTCAACGCCTTCTGCCACTATTTCCAAACCTAAATCGTGGCCAAGCGTAATCATGTTGCGCACTAAATCTGCTTTCTCCTTTGACTCATGCATTTCTTTGACAAAAGACCGGTCAATCTTCATGACATCCAAAGGCAATTTGTTCAAATAGCTCAGCGACGAATAACCGGTTCCAAAATCGTCAATGGCTATTTTTAGCCCTAGTTTCTTTATTTCTTTTAGCGTACTAATGGCTGACTCTGTATTCTCGATAACAATATTTTCAGTGATCTCCAACTCTAAATTCGCCGGATCGATACCAGAGGCCATCAAACACTTTTCAACCTTGATAATGAATGAGGTATCGCGTAATTGAACAGGTGAAACGTTAACTGAAATGGCAGACCGCACGCCACTACTAGCATCGCCATACCAATTAACCCATTGTTTGGCAGCTTCATTCAAAACCCACTGACCAATATCGTTAATCAGCTTATTGTTTTCGGCTAACGGAATAAAGTCCAGCGGCGATACCATGCCTAGCTCTTGATTGTTCCATCGGATCAGCGCTTCCGCGCCTCGCATGGTGTTATCCAGTACATTGATCTTTGGTTGATAGTGCAGAAGGAATTCATTGTTATCTAACGCTGAATGCAAATTCTTTTCGAATCGAACTTTTTTAAGATCCGCTTCAAACATTTCTTTACTAAAGCAAACGAGGTTTTCTTCGCTGTTACTTTTAGCCTCCTTATACGCCATCATGGCGCGTTCAATCAGCTCAGCATTTGTTCTTTCTGAATTTTCGGTAAAGACATAGCCCGTTTGCCAATTAAACTCAATTTTTTGATCGTCATAATAGAAAAAGGCGTCAAATAAAGACAACATGTTGGTTATGGTGTCTTTGATATCCGTAGTTTGATCCGTTTCTCGGGTATCAATAAACGCACAAAAATAATGATCATCCATTAAGGCAGTTTTTGTATTGGGCAACTGGGCGGATAGTTCTGGAACAAGATCGACTAAAACTTCTTTGAGTCTATCGATGCCACAACGCATTTTAAGTTGTTCATAGTCTTCAATGCCAAAGCACACAAAGGCTATTTTTTTATCGTCCATGTCATCAACCAGGCCGTTCACGCAGTTGTAAAAAGCGGCTTGATTCAGTAACTCTTTCGACTTATCGACATACTGACTAGACTCCCACCGTGCAATAGCAAGTTCGATCTCACTGATCAGGTTTTGATTATTCCAAGGCTTTGACAAAAACTTGGATGCCGAGCCTTTGTTAATGGCTTGAATGGTTGCTTCCTGATCGTTATTGCCACTTAAAATGATGCGCGTCATTTCCGGTCTTATGTGCTTTGCTTGCGCCAACAACTCTGCGCCCGTCATCGACGGCATACTGTAATCAGAAACTAATACAGAAATAGCCTGAGTACGCACAATTTCCAACGCCTCTGCGGTATCCGTTGTAAAGATTGTTTTATGCGGCGACTTTCTGAATACGCGCTTCAGCGAGTTCAATATTGGAGGCTCGTCGTCAACAAACAAAATTGTTTTAATCATGGCTTGCCACTAATATTTATCGAGTAGTTAATAACGTTAAGACTATGGTTTAACAACGGATGAGAGCGAAATAACAAACTATTAATACCCTATCGACAACTCTGGAAGGCGACTTGACGGCAACAGGCTTACATTCCACCGTGGCTATGTTATTTTTATGATTCCAAGCCGTTGCTGCGCGATATGCACTCACCCTTTCGCCAGTGTTACAATGCTGGGAAACACGACTTAGCTGGATTTTTTATGTCTTCGATAACATTGCCTAACCCCGATACGTTAAAAGAAACAGCACCTTGGCTCGACAACATCAGCGAAACGGAATGGCAAACCAGAGTCGACTTAGCAGCCGCCTACAGACTCATACATCACTACGGCTGGACATCACAGGTTTATAATCATATAACTGCCAGAGTGCCGGGCACTGAATCGTTACTTATAAACCCTTTTGGCCATAGCTACGATGAAATCTGTGCGTCGAATCTGGTTAAAATAGACATTGAAGGTAATAAGTTAGATGACAACCCTTACCCGGTTAACCTGGCGGGCTATACCATTCATTCTGCTATTCATGCCGCCAGAGAAGACTTGCAATGTGTACTACACACGCATTCACAAAACGCCACGGCCGTTAGCAGCCTGGAAGAAGGTTTTATTCCACTGACGCAAATGGCTTGTATGTTTCATGAGCGCGTGGGCTATCATGAGTTTGAAGGCATCGCGCTGGATCTCGAAGAAAGGCAACGTCTTATCAAAGACCTTGGCCCAAAAAACCACACTATGTTATTACACAACCACGGTGTTATTGTTTGTGGTCAATCGATCGCGCATGCTGTAACTCGCCTCTATCATTTTGAAGACTGCTCCGGTGTTCAACTAAAGGCAATGGCAGCAGTTGCAGGTGGTGCTACGCTTAAAAAGCCCAGCCTAGAAAGTGTTATAAAAACCCGTGATCAATTCGAAAGCGGTGCTGCCCAAGGTGGCGCTGCGGTGTTACTGCCTGAGTGGCCAGCGTGGCAGAGAATGCTCGATGCCATTGATAGTAGTTGGCGCAACTAAGCAACCGCGCTATGCGTGAAAAAAGGCGCTGAGCATTTTATAGACTTGTTCGTTCTCGGCAATCATTTGGTGCGAGCCATCCAGTAACTCAAACGTACAGTGTGGTATTTTTGATGCCATCGCACGCTGCGATGTTTCCAACGCCTGCCCGTCTCTGTTACCTGCCAGTACAAGCGTTGGCGCGCTAATGTTATCCAAACGATTAAACGTATTATGTGTTGCTCTTGCAGCAAGCTGACGTTGTCGCCCTACCGTGTATCCGGCTTCGTGCATGTACTGAGTATCCGCGCTCATGAATTGCTCTATACGCGCTTGTGCATCGATGGTGTTAGCCTGTTGCCATGCAGCCGTAAAGGATAAATCTATAACGCTTAACCTTTCACGAGCCCGTTTTATTGCTGGCAGTGGTTCAAATTGCTCAATCGGATAAGAGCTTCCACCTGCGCCACCAGCAGTGGTGGCCAACAAAGCTAGTTTCGACACTCTGTGGGGCCAGTTAATCGCAATTTCCTGTGCAACCATGCCACCGAACGAATAACCTGCCAAATAAACCTGTTGCCAACCGAAAGCATCGATAATGGCGATTGTATCTTCAGCGTAATCCATCATGGAATACGGTTTATCCGGCTTATCGCTCTGGCCCATGCCGCGTTGATCGAACGATAAAACCGTAAAGTGCTCGCATAATACAGAATTGATCGGCGAGTTCTGGTTTCTAAGATCGCTATTGGTGCCTGTGAGAAACACAAGCTTTGGCCCACTGCCTGCCACGGCTGTTAGAAACGATAAGCCATTGGCATAAACGTGTTTGGTTTCAAACGTACACATTTATTTAACCAGTTCCCACCAAGCGCTGCTTGGCACATTATCTAACGTAAATATTTCCCCTATTTCAGGAGTAACTATCGATACGCCAAGCTTTTCAGCAGCAATGGCAGCGCGTTCGATAGGGTCTTTCCATTGATGTTGCGCCAAGTCGAATTTGGACCAATGAATAGGGAAGAAATGCCTGGCTTGCACATCTAAACTGGTCTGCACGGATTCTTCCGGCATCATATGAATTTGACGCCAACCTTTGTTGTAAGCACCGTTTTCTACAAACGCAATATCGAAAGGCCCAAGCCGTTCGCCAATGGTTTTAAGTTCGTCGAAGTAGCCGCCGTCACCACTAAAATACACATTAGACGAATTTGATTTGACGGCCCACGAACCCCATAAGGTTTTGAAATGATCAGTTAGCGCACGACCACTAAAATGCCGGGACGGCGCAAAGGTGATCGTTACATCCCCAAAGACGCGATCGTCATACCAATCGAATTCGTGAATTTTATCGGCCGGCACACCCCACCTGAGTAAATGCGCAGCAACTCCCAAAGGCACCAGAAAATGTTGGGTTTTCGGTTCCAATTCGGCAATGGCTTGGTGGTCAAGGTGATCATAATGATCGTGCGAAATAATCAGAAAGTCGATATTAGGCATTTGCGCTATTGTGGGTTTATGCACCATTGCAAACGGATTACCAACCAGTGGAATTGGGGATGCGCGATAAAAAACCGGGTCGAACAACACATAGCGATTACTGGCGGCGCTACTAGCCGTTGTATCGGCATTATTAAACAGCACAGTGGAATGGCCTAACCAAACAAAACTGCCGGGCAGCAATTGTTCTGCATTGAACGCTTTCGTGGGGAGCGGTTCAAGCGGGTTCTTATCGTCTGGCGGAAAAAAGTACGACGCTAGTTCAAGAGAGTCGTTCGGGCCACGTGTATTGCGTACCGTTTCGATCAAATTCTTAAATTGCTCATCCTTGAAGTTTGGCGACGCCTGCACGCGCTCGTAGTACTCACCCTTAGCACGAGCACCAAATGCCGGATCGAGGTACATGAACAGTGCAATGACCGCGATAAACATAACGAGCAGTATCGCTATCCATTTCAATAGTCGTAATAGTAAAAAAATATTGAATCTCCAATCCAGAAAGTACACACTGAGCCAGTGTACTGCTGATTCACCTCAAAATTGCTAATTATCTTGGAAAATTACCTCGACTGTACAATGTTAAACACAAAAAATTAGCCCATATTTCGCGCAAACCAATTACCAAACAATGAGGTATTGCGCTGGCAAACGACAAACCCGTTCATCGTTAAACGCAGCTTAAAGCATCCATGAAAATAACGTTATTTTCACACTCAGACGAAGTGGATCGACCCATGCTTGCCATAGCGCTGCTGTTAATGGCTACCTTTACCCTCGGCTTTCAAGATGCCTTAATGAAACTGATGTCTGAACACACCTCGTTCTGGCAAATTCAGTTGTTACGCTCCGTGTGTAATTTATTAATCCTGTTGGTTCTGGCCAAACTGGCCAACAATATGCGCTTACTGATACCAGTGAACTGGCGAGGCGTTTTTCTTCGCGCGGCATTTCTAACCGTTTGCATGTTTTTCTTTTTTGCCGGCGCTCCATATTTATCGGTAACGCAAATGGGTGCAGGCTTGTACACATACCCTATTTTTGTGTGCCTACTGGCGGGCCCGGTGCTGGGCGAAGTGATTGGTAAATGGCGCATTACCTCAATTGTTGTTGGAACCACGGGTGGCATGCTTATGCTAAGCCCATGGAAAGAAGACTTTTCGCTAATCCAAATTCTGCCAATAATTGCCGGGTTTTTCTTTGCTTGCAATTTACTCACGCTGCGAAAATCTTGCAGAAAAGAAAGCACACTCGCATTAGCTTTTGCAGCTGGGCTTATATTCCTGTTATCAGCCATCACCGGTGTATCGATTTTAACCTTGATACCGTTGCCCGAAAGCGCTCAACAATCCATGCCATTTGTCGCTATCGCCTGGCCCACCCTCACCTTGTTTGTTGCTGGGTTCGCCGTACTTGCTTCCCTACTAAACCTTACCGGGAACATCTGCATGACCAGAGCCTACCAGTCGGCCGATGCCAGCTTGTTAGCCCCGCTAGACTTCAGTTATTTGTTCTTCGCCGCAATTTGGGGGCGAGTAATTTTCGATAACTGGCCAACCCAGAGCATGCTATTCGGTGTGTTGTTGATTGTTTGTGCAGGGGCGATTATCGCTTGGCGAGAACAGGTCTCCGTCAAAAATAAACACCACGCACTAGACGTATAGCTTTAGAACTGCCCCAGTTCGCTGAGGATGACTATCTCAAACTCAGCGAACGATAGCAGCATTATGTTGAGTATTTCTATACCGCCACACCGTAACATCCAACAGCCTCAAACGATCCGAAAACACATCAATAAAGATATCGATGTGATCTGCCAAGCGTTCAGGAAGTTTTGTTGTACACCACGTACGACGATTCAAACGATTAATTTTTGCTCTCATTGTGGCAAAGGAATGATTCACAGAAAACAACGGATCAAAACGCGTTTTCTTTAACTCGCCCTGCCCAACAACGCTACCTCGTTCGCTTTTGTGTACAGTGTGCTTTGCCTTCGGAAAGTGTTTACCGATCACTATCGGATAATGTGTATGCCCGTCGGTTTTGAACGCAACATTCTCCGGCAATACTTGCGTCAGTTGCTGCACCAAAGCATCTCTTGTGGGGCGGCTATGATCAGCTCTTTTGCCATACCGCTTACGTGAAATAGCGGCCAAGCGGCCAAATGCCGGAATGGATGCGACGCCAAAGCCCAATGGAACTCGATAACCATCGACCACAGCGACAGGTACTGTCAGTGGCTTGCAGTTGGTGTGCTCAAAGGTCACTAAATCATCGAATTGCACGGTTTTAATGTCGCCATGCTTTGCGATAAACGCTTGAATGTAGCGTTGATTTTTGGCCCTGGAGAGCTTGGCTTGCCAAAT
>CALDTX010000149.1 GCA_937923565.1 uncultured Granulosicoccaceae bacterium
TAACGTTGCACAAACAGAAAATGCCGCCTGGCGTTGGGCCGATGTTTTGGCTGGCATTCCCAGCGTTAGCGCCGCTAATATCGAGCAATTTGTGCCACAAATGATGAACCTGCAGTTTCTTAATGGCTTAAGTTTCAAAAAGGGTTGCTATCCTGGTCAGGAAATCGTGGCTCGAATGCAGTACTTAGGTAAGCTAAAACGCCACATGCGTGCGTTTCGATGGCAGAGTGACAACGTCAATGGGTTGCCAGAAATAGGGGCGGCTTTGAGCAGCGGTGACGACGCGGCGGCCGGTAGAATCGTTGATGCCGTGTCGGACGCAACCGGCGGTGTTCTGCTGGCTGTGGTTAAAGTAGATACCGAGAATTTCGAGATCGATGGACAATCATTGGAACCGCTGGCATTGCCTTATTCGATGAGCGTTGAAGAAACTGCCTAACGTTTTAATACTGCCTAACTTTATATTAACGAGATGATCATCATCTATGAGACACAGCTGTTATTTGAGGCGCAGTGGGTGCAAAACGAACTAACGGCAGCGGGTATGAAAGTGCATATCAGTGGCGAGTTTCTGGGTGGCGCTGTAGGCGATTTGCCACCCACAGATGCCATGATCAAAGTCTGGTTATACGAAGAACAGCACGAGCAGCGCGCCAGACAAATAATAGAAAAGCTGGAAGCGTCCCGTAAAACGGCCGGGCCTGATAAACCCTGCCTGCAATGCGGTGAGTTATTGTCACCGCATTTTGAACGATGTTGGCAATGCGATACCTGGCGAACCGATATCTAGTTTAAAGCCGTGGCCAGCTTGCGGCGGTATTGGCCTACTAATGGGTCGGCACCAAGCACATTGAATAACGCCAGCATTTTCTTACGTGGAGCGCCCTCGTTAAAACCGGGTTCTTTGCGCACGATATCAAGCAACGATTCCAACCCGCTTTCCATATCACCGGCCAGTGCCTGAGCAATGGCTAGTTGGTATTTAATGCTTGTGTTGTCAGGGTCTGCATCGAGGGCGGCTTGCAGGCTGGTTACCGATTGCGATGTATCGGCCTCTCGTGCTATTTCAATGGTGCCGGTTAAACGATTGGCTGCATCACCGTTTTTGGCCTCTTCGGGCAGAGCCGAGAGACAACTGCTAGCGGTGTCGAGATCACCGGTGCTCACGCAGATCTGACCCAAAGCCAGCAAAATATCGGCATTGCTTGGATCGGCAGCTTGCGCTTCTTGCAACAGGGTTCGGGCTGCTTCTGCGTCGCCGCTTTCAAACAGAGCCATGGCCTGAGCAACGGTTGAGTCTTGTGGGGCCTCGTCGTCTTCTGCTGGTTCTGCGGCGCTGACGTGCTTGTCGAGGAATGCGCGCACTTCTGTTTCAGGTAAAGCACCCATGAATTCGTCGACCAACTGTTTGTCTTTAAAAAGCTTAACTGTCGGTAAGCTGCGAATGCCTAATTGTTGCGCAATACCCGGATGTGCCTCGGTGTCCAGTTTGGCTAGCGTAAACGCACCGTCATATTCGATCGCCAATTTTTCCAATATTGGCATCAAAGATTTACAGGGACCACACCAATCTGCCCAAAAATCGACCAAAACGGGTTGGTTTACGGAGTTTTCAACGACAACGTCGATAAAATTTTCTTCGTTGAGTTCAACAATGTGTGGTGAGTCTGCCATGCGTTTGCTTCATTGATTTGTTTAGATCACTAGTGTGTCGCCTGTCGGCGCCAACTTCAAGGCCTTTCGACACAATACACTGCGCTACTTCATGAGTTGATGCGCTACACTTTGCGGGTAGATCAACGTAATCAGGTGCCACTGGCATGTTTGTAACATGAGTAAAGAGTACGACGCGTCGTCCATTGAGGTTCTCAGTGGGCTGGACCCGGTTCGAAAGCGACCGGGCATGTATACCGATACCCAACGTCCCAATCACCTCGCTCAAGAGGTTATCGACAACAGTGTCGATGAGGCTCTGGCTGGGCACGCAAGCGATATCCAGGTAAAGCTGTTCAAGGATGGTTCGCTCGAGGTCATCGATGACGGGCGTGGCATGCCGGTGGATATGCACCCGAAAATGAAGAAGCCGGGTGTTGAGGTCATTATGACCACGCTGCACGCCGGTGGAAAGTTTTCAAACGATAACTACCGCTTTTCCGGTGGTTTGCATGGCGTTGGTGTCTCTGTGGTTAATGCGCTGTCCAAAAAGTTGGAAGTGACTATTCGCCGCAAAGGCCAAGAGTT
Source organism: uncultured Granulosicoccaceae bacterium (assembly GCA_937923565.1). Lineage (GTDB taxonomy): Bacteria > Pseudomonadota > Gammaproteobacteria > Granulosicoccales > Granulosicoccaceae > Granulosicoccus. The sequence goes on from CALDTX010000149.1 coordinate 2,242, forward strand.
TTTTGCCGGGTTTAAAAACGGCAATGTCGATAAGAAGCTCAAACCTATTGGCAAGGTAGGGCAACGAAATTCAGGTACCAGCATTCGTTTCTGGCCCGATAAAAAATACTTCGATTCCGACAAAATTTCATTACTGAAACTTCGCCATTTGCTGCGCGCAAAAGCGGTGCTATGCCCTAAATTACGCGTGCGATTGCACGATGAAGCCAGTGGCGAAAAAGACGAGTGGTATTACGAGGACGGTTTACTCGACTACCTCACCAGCGCCATAGACGGCTTTGAGCGATTACCTGAACAACCGTTATCTGCCAGCATGGAAGCAAAAACAGAAGCTGCCGACTGGGCGGTTGCGTGGTTGCCGGAAGGTGGCGAGTTGGTGCAGGAAAGCTATGTCAATCTGGTGCCAACGGCGCAGGGTGGCACGCACGTTAATGGTTTGCGCACAGGCTTAACAGATGCAATTCGTGAGTTCTGCGATTTTCGTAACCTGTTGCCACGCGGTATCAAGATTACACCTGAAGATGTCTGGGACCGTGTGGTTTATGTGCTGTCGGTAAAAATAGAAGACCCTCAATTCTCTGGGCAAACCAAAGAACGGCTGTCATCACGAGAGTGTGCTGTGTTTGTATCGGGGGTGGTTAAAGATCACACGGCTCAATGGCTTAATCAGCATCCTGAAACCGGCGATCAAATAGCCGCTATGGCAATAGCCAGTGCGCAAAATCGCACGCGCGCCGGTAAAAAAGTGGTGCGCAAAAAAGTAACCTCTGGCCCGGCATTACCCGGCAAATTGGCTGACTGTGCCTCAACCGATCTTGAGCGCACCGAGTTGTTTTTGGTGGAAGGGGATTCGGCTGGTGGCTCGGCCAAGCAAGCGCGCGATCGCGAATTTCAGGCGGTGATGCCGCTACGTGGAAAAATACTGAACACCTGGGAAACCGGTGTTGATCAAATATTGGGTTCGCAAGAAGTTCACGATATTTCTGTGGCCATCGGCATCGATCCCGGCACGTCCGACTTATCGCGCCTGCGTTACGGGAAAATTTGCATACTAGCCGATGCTGACTCCGACGGTGCGCACATTGCAACGCTACTGTGTGCTTTGTTTGTTCGTCATTTTCATTCACTGGTTGCTGCAGGGCATGTGTACGTTGCCATGCCACCGTTGTATCGCATCGATATTGGTAAAGATGTGTATTACGCCGTTGATGAACTTGAAAGACAAGCAACGCTTGATCGCATAGAGGCCGAGAAGAAAAAAGGCAAAATTAGCATTACCCGATTTAAAGGCTTGGGTGAAATGAACCCATTGCAGTTACGCGAAACTTCGGTAGCTCCCGACACCAGGCGCCTTATTCGGTTAACCGTTGCTGATGGCGACGACACCAATAAAATTATGGATATGTTGTTGGCGAAGAAACGTTCCAGCGATCGTAAACGTTGGTTGGAAAGTAAGGGCGATCTTGCTGATGTTTAGTGTTTTATCTGTGCCCTCGATGACGTGATTGCACAAAGCTAATGCTTCAATTTCCATTCGAACGTCCCTCTACTGCTGCACACAGCGTAGAAATACTGCCAGGCGTTAATTGGATCCGCTTACCGCTGCCATTTCAGTTAAATCACGTTAATTGCTGGTATTTGAGCGGCTCTACTAACAGTGCAGCTAGTAGCGAGGAAAAAAGCAGCTGCTTGGTTGATACGGGTATAGCCACAGAGCAAACCTCTGGCTTGTGGTCCTCGCTTTTAAAACAGTTTGATTTACCCACCAACGTCATAGCTACGCATTTTCATCCTGATCACAGTGGTTTGGCCGGCTGGTTTTATCGGCAAGGGTGTCAGGTATACGCGTCGGATATCGAAATGCAGATTACTAAGCGTATCTACTCGTTTTCCGATACAGCTGTGGGCGAGGCCTATGCTAGCTGGTATGCGCAACATGCGATTAGTGACGAAGATATCGAGCAGGTTAAGAAGCTTGGCAACACGTTTCGCTTTACCCTTAGCGAGCCACCTGAAACGCATCATTCGTTAAGAAATGGCGCAAATTTCAAGGCCGGAGGTAGAACCTATAAAGTGCTAACGGCCCGCGGTCATTCAGCTGACATGATTATGTTGTACTGTGCTGACGACAACCTGTTAATAGCCGCTGATCAAGTGCTGCCCTCCATTACTCCTAACGTCAGTTTGAATACAACGACACCCGATGCTGAATCAATGGACTCAAACCCATTGGCAAGCTTTTTAGAAGACATTGAGCAGTTGCTTCAGTTACCCGGTAACACGCTGGTATTGCCATCTCATGGTGATCCTTTCTATGGTTTACACGAAAGAGTAGAGCAGCTCAAAGTGCATCATCGTTCACGCTGCCATGAGATTGTTGCAGCTTGTACACGTCCTGTTACAGCGCACGAACTTTTTCCAGTACTGTTTAATCGTAAACTGGATGCACAACAACTCTCGTTTGCGTTAGGTGAGGTGTTGGCTCATACACGTTACCTTGAAAGGCGTGGCGAAATACAAAGCGAGTTGCGCAATGGCTACTTTACTTTTACTGCTATCAAATCATAGAAGCATTCGCTTCGGAAAAGCTCTTATTGCCCGCTGTGCATAGACTTTCAAACTTTTGCAACGTACCATACGTATGTTTGATTATTTTTCGCTAAAAGCTGCGTTTTTCCGGCTTTTTCCGTTTCTAAGGTTTGAA
>CALDTX010000150.1 GCA_937923565.1 uncultured Granulosicoccaceae bacterium
AGCATCCACCGATGCAGGAGGTGGTCGAGTATTGGTTGCGATTGTTACGCCATGCAATGCTATTTCAGTAACCGACTCCTGTGGAATTCCACATTCGTAACCACAATCATCGTCCCCCAGCCCTAAAGTATTGAAACATCCACTACTTGCTATGACCGCACAGAATAAACATGTGGCGAGAAAAAATTCTCCATGTTTCTGCATTGCTATGAAACTATTAATTAACATAGGTAATGAATTGCCGGCGATTCTCCATCATCTGCAAACCCTCTTGGCTCCGATATGGCTATACGGAAGCGACTGCGATCAATGCGCACCTATCGCGAGAAATCGTGCATTACAGTCAACCAACAGCATACAAGAATTAAAGTAAATAAATTATTATTTTTTCTAAACTATACTTTCCTTTAGTTTAGTGAATTTAGAGATCGAACTACTGCACAAACTATTAGTATCACATAAATAAAATTTAAAAGACTAAACTTAGTATAAACATTTGCAGATCATCTCCGAACTTCTGCAAGTTAATGCTAACTACCGAATAAACCAAACTAATTTTCTATGGCTTTTAACGCCTCCCAAATATTATAAATCGTTAGGCTGCTTCCCTGGCTGACTGAGTTGAAGAAACTCACCCACACCGCGTAGCTTGCGAATCAAGTGCTTGAGCCTGAACCGCTGCTGCTTACTTGAACCAACTATAAAAGCTTTGCGTCCTGCTGGCATGAAATACCAATGCATATTAGAATGTAATCTCTAAATTACTACATTTACTGACATGACTTCCAACAAACCAGCATCAGGCGAATTACTCCCTACTTTCGAAGCCACTGACCTTAATGGCAATAAAATTACCATTGGAGGCCCTTCAGATTCCTGGCTACTGCTGATCGTTTACCGTGGCATTCATTGTGGTCGCTGCAAAAACTATTTGAATATCTTAGAAAATATGCAGGACGAATGGCATAAAGCCGGATTTGCCATTCAGGCTGTATCAGCCGACACCATCGAAAAAGCGGTTAAAGACACTAACGATCACCAATGGACATTCCCAAATGCCTGCGAACTGCAAGAAGCAGACATGCACCGCCTTGGTTTATATGTCAGTGATCCGCTAACCCCGGATGAAACCGATCGGCGTTTTGCTGAACCTGGTGTGTTTTGTATTCGACCCGACGGCACTGTACAGATTGCAGCTATTTCCAATGGCCCTTCAGCAAGACCAGACTTAGCGCAGCTACTCGACGGCATGATTTTTACGATCGAGCACGACAAACCTGCTAGAGGGCAAGTATCGGCTTAGTATGGTTTTATCAGATTTAATCAGTAACTATATAGCCATAGCATCTCGGTTCCGTTGCACCGAGATGTTATTGAAGTTAACCGTACTAGCTTGGCGCGAACGTTTTCTCATACTGCTCACGCAAAATATTTTTTTGAACCTTACCCATCGTGTTACGCGGTAGCTCTGAAATAACGAACAACTTTTGCGGGTGTTTGAATTTCGCTAACGACACAGCAATATTTTGTTTTATTGCATCAACATCAGGCTCTGTTTGCCCATCCGACACCAGAACACCAACAACCGATTCGCCGAAGTCAGGGTGCGGCACACCGATAACCGCGCTTTCTAAAACACCGGCCTCTTCATCCAGTAAGAGTTCAATTTCTTTCGGGTATATATTGTAACCACCCGATATAATCAGATCTTTATTACGACCAACAATATGCAGGTAACCGTCTTCGTCTATGCGTCCGAGGTCGCCAGTTATGAAGAAACCATTCTCGCGTAGTTCCTCGGCAGTTTTTTCAGGCATTTGCCAATAGCCTTTAAATACATTAGGACCGCGTACTTCGATGTCGCCAATTTCTCCCTGTGGCAAACTCTTTTCAGTATTGCTGTCTGTAATTCTGACTTCAACACCCGGCAAAGGAAAGCCCACAGTTCCAGCACGCCGCTCACCATGATAGGGATTCGACGTGTTCATATTAGTTTCTGTCATGCCATAGCGTTCAAGAATTCGATGCCCCGTTCGCGATTCAAATTGAACATGCGTTTCAGCCAATAATGGCGCACTTCCGGATATAAACAAACGCATGTGTTGTGCAAGTTCATGGGTAAAACGCGCATCGTCGAGAAGCCTGGTATAAAAAGTTGGCACACCCATCATGCTTGTTGCTTCAGGCATTAAATTAATCATGTCGTTAACGTCAAACTTCGGCACAAACAGAACTTTACAACCCGTTAACAGCGCAACATTAGTGGCTACAAAAAGACCATGCGTATGAAAAATGGGCAAAGCGTGAAGCAAGGAATCATTAGCAGTAAATTCCCACTCGCTGACCAAAGCCTGACAATTAGAGAGTAAGTTAGCCTGCGTTAGCATTGCACCTTTCGAACGCCCCGTTGTACCCGATGTATAAAGAAAAGCGGCCAGATCATCTTCAGTTCTTTCAACCGTATCAAAAACATTAGACAAGGCCTTCGCTTTATCATCGAAGCTACCACTATCATCAACGTTCATGCTTTCAAGCATAGCCCCGCAGGATTGCGCAACGGCTGTGAGTTCATCAACACGGTGTGCATCGCATAGCAGTAAACGTGCGCCGCTGTTATCAACAAAATAAGAGACTTCATCGGCGGTATAGGCCGTGTTCAATGGCAGCAATACGATGCCCGCTTGAACACAGGCAGCGTAAACAGCTAGGGCTTGGGGTGTCTTTGCAACTTGAAGCGCTAAACGGTCGCCGGGCTTTAGCCCAAGTTGGGTAAAAAGGTTAGCGTATTGAGCAGCTAGCTGAAGGTGATCATCGTGTGTGATTACCGACCCATTGGCCAGCTGTAGAAACGGTGTCGACTTACCCCAATGCTTCCGATAAAGAGCATCATAGAGCGGATTTGACATTGTTAAATTCCTGAGCCTTAACGGTTACTGCGGCACTGAGTGTTTTCACCGCATCTGACGCAACCACTGACTTTTCCCCCACAAACTGCTCATGATTCTGGGGTATTTGAGACAAGTCGTATAAATAATTGACCATTGTCCCATTCGATTGAACCCTACCATTGTCCGAGGTGTCAGCGTCTGCATGTACTGCATGAATCATAGCACCGTTCCCGAGATGGAAGCGAGCCACAGGATCTAATGGCATGCCGTCTTCACGCTTGGCTTCAGTAAGATAGTGCGCTGCGAGCGCTTGTTGAGTATCGGTTTTGGGCGTCTCCAATGCCGTTTTTCCGAGCCATCGATTCAATCCCGGAATGGGCGATAACGTGACGAACGTTTTCAGCCCAGGCAGATCTTTTGAAAGATCAGAAACCACCTGCTTAATCAGGGAATTGCCGAATGAGATTTCCGCCAAACCTGCTTGGCAGTTTGAGATGGAATAAAAAACAGCGGTATCGGCGTCTTCGGCTTCAATCGCTGTGCGATCGTCCGACAACAAACCCTGTATAGAATTTGGGATACCTTGTGTTAGTGCTATCTGAACAAAAATGAGCGGCTCATCCGCCATTGCCGGATGAAAGAAACCGAAGCAACGTCTGTCACTGGGTTGCAATCTGCGCCGCAAGTCGTCCCAGCTATCGATGGCATGTACCGCTTCATACGCGATTATTTTGTCCAGTATGTCTGCCGGGCTATGCCAGTTTATCGGACGCAATACCAGAAACCCACGATTAAACCACGACGAAAACAAATGCCGTAAATCGACATCCAATGGCGCTAAGTCTGGACGCTCTTGTATAACTTTTAATAGGTCTTTACGCATCTCAACCAATTTGCCTGTAGCACCAGGCACTTGATTAAGCCGCCTTGCCAGCTCCTGTCGACGAGGCTCAACTGCTTCGGAAAAAAGCCGATAGGTCTCTTTGCCTGGGTTTTCTTTATAGGCGCTAAGAGCGCTTACGACATTGTCGTAATCGATTTCCAGTTCGTGCGTCAAGAACTCGAAAAACGCCGTTTTCTCAGAGATATCCATACCGGCATAGCGCTTGAATAAACTGCGCGCCAGCATCACCCCGGACACATCGCCTTGACTACTTAACAACGCTTCACAAAGCTCTGAAGTTGTTCTCTCATCAACCTCTTCAGAGAGCGCTTTTTGATAGCGCCTCTCAAATACGGTTGAAATCAACTCCCCAAAAAAGCTCATATAGCTTTCCCCATTACTACGTCAGGTAACCAGGTGGCAATACCTGGTAAGAAACATAGCAAGACGACTGCAATTACCATGCAGGCTACAAAGGGTAGAGATCCTTTGAGGATGATTTTGAGTGAAATTTTGGGCGTAACACCATTGATTACATACAAATTTGGGCCCACAGAGGTAGAAACAAGGCCAATTTCCTTGTTAATCGTCAAAACAACGGCGAACCAGATGGGGTAGCGATACAAACGTACATGGCATAAAGCACACCGACAATAATGGCCAGAAAATGAATCCAAGCAGATTTTTTGGCTAGCGCCCAATCGTTAACGACCCAGCTAGTATGTTGCGCAGATCCAGCTCCGTTAATACACAAGGGTTAGTCGCCGCGGCACTGTCTTGCATCGCTTTTTTAGCAATTCGGTTAACACAATTTTCCGGCACGCCAATATCAAGTAAGGTTTTTGGAATACCAACTGTATCGAGCAGATTGCAGATATGACTATAAAAAGTATCAAAGCTGGTATCTTGTAAACCCATCGCATGCGACATCGGGGCAATTTTTTCGCTGATTGACACAGCATTGTGACGCAAAACAGCCGGCAAAATTATCGCATTGGTTAAACCATGCTGGGTGTCAAACTCGGCGCCGATCATATGCGAAAGGGCATGCACAGCGCCAAGCCCTTTGAGAAACGCAACACCTGCAAGACAGGAACCGGCAAGCATACCGCCACGCGCTTCCAGGTTGTTTGGTTCTGAAAAGGCGACAGGCAAACACGCATTAATAAGCGTCATCGCTTCAAGGGCAAGACCATCGCACAGCGGGTTAAAACCAGGAACACAGTAAGCCTCTATGGCATGTACCAAAGCGTCAACACCCGTCCACGCCGTTAAATTAGCCGGCAAATTCAGTGTTAATGATGGGTCGAGTATGGTGAAGGCAGGCTTATGTTTGGCGTGCCAGATACACCATTTCATTTTTTTCGTGGTGTCTGTGATCATGGCTGTGCTTTCTGTTTCAGCACCCGTGCCAGCGGTTGTTGGTATGGTAATAAGTGGAGCAAAAGCCGTCGACGCATTGAGTTCAGGCTGATCCTGTTCATACTCAAATGCCCATAGATCAACATCGTTATTGGCCACTAATGAAATAGCCTTTCCGCCATCCATAGCGCTGCCACCGCCGATCGCAACAACACCATCGTGCCCAGCGTCTTTGAAATAGACCTTGCCTTCAAGAATTTCATCATCGCGAGGGTTGGGCGAGATGTTGGAATAAACGGCGCAGTTTAGATTTGCTTGAGATAAGTAGTGCTGCACTTCGTCGATAAACGGCAAATGACGACTACCTTTATCGGTAACGATAAGCGGGCTCTTCATACCAACGGCAATGCAAAATTGAGAGATTTCTTTAAGCCGGCCAGGCCCATAAGCAATAGGGATAGGAAATGTCCAATCTTGAAGTTCCAGATAGTTCATACAACGTAATACCTAAATAGCCTTGGTTTTTAAGGTGTAATCAGGCTTGTTTTATTAACCCACAAGCAATACCGATGCGATCAGTTTAATGAAGCTAACTGAACTCACTGACATAAAACACTCAATCTTAAACTATCCGGTTTCTATCATTCGAGTGCTGCCCGATACACGGATAGATGAACCCTTCTCATGGGTAAACTCTGCACGGATTAACGAGCGTGAACCCATATCTTCACCTTGCACGATACTGATATCTCCACCATGAGGCCAGCGTAGATCCCGAAGGTAGCCAGCAAAAGCAGCCGTTGCGGCACCGGTTGCCGGGTCTTCCAATACTCCGCCAGACGCAAAGGCGTTACGAGAATGGAACCGTTGATTACCTTCAACAGATACAAACATAACGGTAACCAACCCCTGCTTATTCATGAAAGCACGACCAGCTGCGAGATCGTAATGCATTGCACTTAAAGCGGCTCTTGAATTAAGCCCGATGATCAAATGGTTGGCACCAGCATTTACCAACGCTGGGGGCATGTCGGGGTTGAGGTCTTTAGGGGTATAAGCAAACAAATTCAGCACTTCGTTTAGTAGCTCAGATGAAACTACAGTTGAAGAAGTGCTTGGGGACTGTAAGGCAATTTGAACCTTTCCGTTTTGCATCGCGCTTTCAACGGTAATACTCGCATCATTTAACTGTAGGGAATAAACACCCGCTCCATGTTGCATGGACAGGGCTGCGCCCAAAGCAATGGTTGCATGACCGCAAAATGGAACTTCCGACTCTGGAGAAAAATACCGAACCCGCCAACCCTGTGCGATAGGTTTAGCAAATGCTGTTTCGGAATACCCAACCTCCGCTGCAATTGCTTGCATTTGAGCATCTGAGGGCAATTCTTCAGACAGATGCACGCCCGCTGGGTTGCCACCTGTTTCACCATCAGAAAATGCTGAAATTCTTAGAATATCCACTGAATATTTGCAGCCAATTTTATACAGAATTTAGAAAGCTGTAAGCCTTGCAAAAGCTAACCTTGATTAAGGCCTAATTCTTTCTGTAGCTTCTTTGTTAACCCTGAAGAGACTATCCGATGAGACTCTTTGATAAATTTTTTAAGCTCATCTTTTGTAGCTGCAGTTACATCGTAGTGTTGAATCCACTTCATGCCACGTGCCGCCATATACGGTGCAGGACGAAAACCAGGTTCATCTTGCAAAAAATGGAAGTCAGCATCTGAGGTTTTAAAAACATAGGCGGGCTTATTACACTTTTCCCACCCACCAATGGCAAATACCTTTCCTCCCACTTTCCAAACATCGGAATTACCCCATTGAACCACATGAGAAGTAGCCGGCAAGGATGCACAAAACTCATTGAATTCGTCATAGGTCATTAACAACCACCTGTGCGACAAATTGGATGATTTTCATAGTAAGCGCAATGGCCAACTAAAAAGACTCACATCAAAGATAAAACAATGCCAACTAACGCCATTATGGCAAGTGCAACAGTGGAGAAGAATGAGAGCATAAATCCTATTGTGCGCTTAGATGGCTCTTTAACGTAGGACTTCCAATAAACAGTTCTACCCACCAAATAAACCACACCCAGTAAAGCAACCACCGTTGGAGACCAATATTTCGCCGCTAGAAACATGACCGGAAGAAACGCTACAAGCATTTCCAATGTATTCATCTGAACGCGATACATTCGTTCAAAATCCTGATGCCCAGATACAGCCGGCGCTTTCACCCCAGTTTTCTCACGTGCCATGCCGGTTAGCAAACCAAAGCCAAGAAACTGAAAAATCGCTAAAACAGCAACTATTTCTACAAACGCCATAAACGCCCCCTGTTAATGAAGTAAATCTCTATTGTATTTATGCAAGCTCAGACAAACGAGCAGAACCGCACTACGCATACTAACGCAATATTCAGAAATAATATGGCACAGCGTGTGGCTATCGGGAAGAAACCCTGGCAAATTTTGTTCTCACCCAATGCTTGGTTAGCACATAAGCCATGAGCAGTTCAATAACAACCGCCACTAAAATTCCTATACCCGCATAACCTCGCGCGTACTCATAAATACCCATTATGGCCATTAGCGCCAAAGTGGCACCGATAACTAAAGACACAACAGCTTGAAGCTGGGAACTTGTGGAATTACGCGTACAAAAACACAGCAGCGAGTAACCGAAAAAAAGCACGCCCGCACGCTTTGCCAGAAAATCGCCAACATCATTCTGCTGCAAACCAAAAAGCCAGAAAACGATTTCTGGCAGAAAAACGAGCACAACACATAACATTGCAAACAGGCTGCCCGCTATTGAGATGGTGTTTTTGTAGGATAGCGATATCATCGTTTGTGTTTCGTGTTGCCGTAGGCGTACGAACTAATTCTCAGAGAGAGCTAACCGAAATGCCAGAAAACTAAAGGTTCCGGCAAACAGTCTACGCATCCAGAGCAGAACAAGCGGTTTTGCAATAACGTAGTCTCGGGTAAGTGCCGCACAAATGCCATATATAACAAAAACAACAAACGTCATTAACATGAATACACCAGCCAGTGAAGTCAGCTGCAGTGCTGCGTTCTGCGTTCCTGCAGGTACGAACTGAGGTAAGAAAGCCAGAAAAAATAACGATAACTTCGGGTTCAGTATATTCAGCATTAAGCCATTTAAAGCAATGCGAAAGTAGCCACTCTTACTTTTCTCACCCGTTACAGACAACGCGCCATCCGTTTTTAAGATACTCCAAGCCATATAGAGTAAATATACCACCCCAATAAATTTAATTGCTTGAAAGAGCAACGCACTGGTATGTAGAACAGCTGCAAGCCCCACAATGCTTGCCAGTGCAGCAGGCACTATGCCGAGCGTACATCCAAAAGCGGCAGCGATGCTTGCTTTCATTCCCTGCCCCAAGCCAATCGCCAGTGTATAAATAACACCACTGCCCGGCAGCAATACGACGACAAAACACGTTAAGAGAAACTCCACAGACATAACTGAATATCCCAATTTTTCATGTTAATACAGATTAAACCAAATCATATCGCATACCTCCGGCACTACGTAAGGCAATTTTTTCACAAGCAAGCTGAATGCTTCTGGTAGGATTCACTTACTCAGATTTACAACGACCTAACCACCCCCAATTTTGGGGTCGCTGGTGCTACCGGAGTCTTTATGATTTACCTCGTTATTGGCTTGATACTATTTCTTGGTATTCATTCAGTAAGAATACTGTCGGACAACACAAGGACCCAATTTATCAGCAAGCATGGTGCTGGGGCGTGGAAGGGCATGTATAGCGTGCTATCCATCATCGGTTTTGCGCTATTGATATACGGCTATGGCCAAACCCGTTTAGATCCAACGCATATTTGGTATCCACCGGTTGCAATGGCACATATCGCAAGCCTGTTAATGCTGATCGCTTTCATTGTTCTAACCAGCACCTACGTACCGGGCAATGCCATAAAAGCAAAACTAGGCCACCCAATGACCATCGCCGTAAAAATCTGGGCGTTTGCACACCTACTAGCCAACGGCCGACTAGGCGACATTATTTTGTTTACCGCGTTTTTACTTTGGGCAGTAGCCGCGTTAATCAGTGCCAAACGGCGCGATAGAGCCGCTGGCATTAATCACGCCACTGAAAGTTTCAACTTGTCAGCAACCAGCATTACTGTGGTTGTCGGCATCGTTATTTACGTGGTTTTCGCTATGTGGCTGCACCTTATGCTAATTGGTGTTAGCCCTTTTTAATTACGGGTTAGGTAGAAGTTGATCGATCCGCAAGCTGCAAGCGCTGCACCTCAAACGTAGCTCTCGAATGGTAATGCTTCACTCACAGCGCTAATTGCGTATGATCACCCTTGCGCAAATTCAGACAAACTTATTGCTTCGCGATTACCGGCTGCGCCACAGGTTTGCCATCGTTAGCAAAAAATACGCTGGGTTTATGTTTTCCCATGAGTTTCCATAGCAACATTTTGCGCACAATTCGCAGCGTTATCCCTAACGGAAATTTCGCTGAATGGTTTGGGTAGTCTGGCTCACCAGTCGCGTATTGGGTTTGCACATAAGCCCTTACCGGGCCAAGCGTACTATCGCGATCCGGTAAATCCATAAACGTATGCAATATGCCAGCAAACGGCATTGACGCACTTAAAGTATTGGCAACTGGTGTGTTACAGCAACTGGCAGACCATCGCAAAATACCCTTTTTTGTTAATTTCATTGATTGCAGATTTTCGTGCCCCGTCTCAATGTTAACTTGGGCTTGCGACATTTGGAAAATCTCAGTGCCACCAAATTTATCCAGCGTAGAACTCTCCTGACCAAGATAACGCGCAAAAGACTGACAATCCGAGCAACAACAAACGACTCGGTTACCGCTGGAGGGAGTTACATCCGTGGCTGTGCCAGTGACTTTTCCGCATTTGCATTTAAGAGGGATAGTTGCCATCGTTTTAGTTTTATCCTGTGATTAAAAAAATAGCTTTCGTACTCCCTCAGTGTACCAGCGTGTTTGCTAATTATCGGTGTCGACTTAATACACATAGTTAGTCAACAACCGGCCCACTTTAAAGATCCAAACCGGTACTTAAAACTCAAGTAAGGCGGTATTGATATCCTATATAATCCGTGGCAATGCCTTATAAAATCGACATAAAGAAAATCATCGCACGGTTTTACCCTTTTCTTTTACTGCCGTTTGCCCTACTGCTACTTTTTGTTGCCGCCTATCAATTTGAAAAATGGCGAATTTATCAACAACAGATTGTACAAATAAACGCACAGATCTCGAAACTAGACCGAGAGTTAGGCCAACTGGCGGTGCTGCCTCGATTACTCGCCAAAGACCCCCGAATTATAAAAGCCTTAACCATCAACGATGCGTTTGCCATTCTGGACGCGGATAAAGCACTAGAGCAAGTACAACTGGACAGCGAAATAGCGTTCACATTTTTAATGGATGCCGACGGCGACACGATCGCTGCCAGTAACTGGCGTCAAAGCGTTAGTTTTGTGGGTCAGAACTATGGCTTTCGTCCCTATTTTCAGGGCGCTATTGCGGGTGAAGAAACCAGCTACTTTGCAGTAGGTGCCACAACCGGCATTCCGGGCTATTTTGTTGCCCACCCCATTATCAACACAAACTCTTCTGGCAATAACGCAAGTGGTGGCAACAACAGCGCGATCACAGGCGTCATCGTTGTTAAATACGACGTTAACAATTTAATATCGATATGGTTAGAACAACAATATAACACCGTGGTGAGCGATGAATACGGCGTTGTTATTTTCTCCTCTAATACAGATTTTCTTTACGCTTACACCCAAGATTTAAACGCCGACAAACTCTCAACCATTAACGCTGAAAGAAAATATGAACTACACAATGCTCATCAGTTCAAACCCATTAGCGACGAAATCTGGATGCACAACCCTGCTAAAAAACAACAAGCATCTACTCGCTTTCTAACCATTCATTCAGAACTCACACGAGAGCCATGGACAGTTACCAGGTTGGTGCCACTGGCAACGATAATACAAACCGCTGCTATCTATGTGGCAACGCTTGCCCTACTCATATTAGTGGCAGCATTGCTTCTAAGAACCTACAGACATCAGCGTAAACTTGCCGACTACGAGCATAACCATGCGCAACAACTCGCCGAACAAGTACTCGCACGCACTAAAGAGCTCGAACAAACCCAACAAGCGCTAATTGCCGAATCGAATTTTGCCATGATCGGCAGAATGTCAGCGGCAATAAACCATGAAATTAATCAGCCCTTAGCCAGCTTGCGCTTAAATCTGGCTTCTCTTAGGCGGTTGATTGATCAGCAACACGGTAACAATTCAGAACTACAAAGCGTTGCAATCGATAGCGACCGAACAACCAAGCGTATAGGTCGGGTGATTGAAACGTTACGCAACGTTGCCAGACAAGGTCAAACCGACTTTACCGTGCTATCAGTAAACGACGTTCTCACTGATGTCATTGACACAATTAATAGAGAACGCCCCCAAATGGCTACATTTCTCAGGGTCGACAAACAGGATTCTGCGTCACTGGTTTCTGGTAACGCCATATTATTGCAACAAGCATTGCTTAACCTGATTTACAACGCATTCGATGCTGTTGCCAGAGTAAACCAAGCCGACGTGCTGGTGAAACTGCAAAATTCCGACACGCATGTTGTTGTGGATGTTCATGATAATGGCAGTGGCGTATCCCCGGCATTAGGCGACAACATTTTTGAACCATTCACCACTGGCGAAAACAGTACTCATGGCTTAGGGCTAGGTTTAACTTTAGCGTCGCAAATTGCACGCGACCATAATGGTATGATTAACTATCAAACAAGCTCGCTTGGCGGTAGCCATTTCAGCTTATCAATACCCGCACTGGATTCAAAAAAGAAGTTATTAAATGAGTGACGTTACGTCCACCGAAACTGCATCGATTCTACTGGTAGACGACGATCATGACGTACTAGGCGCTAATGCTCGATTTCTTCGCATCGCTGGCCTAGATGTTCTTATCGCCGACGGTGCAACCACCGCACTACAACGTTTAACAGAACATTCAATCGATATCATTGTTACCGATCTCAGAATGCCAGATCGCAACGGTATAGAGTTCGCACGTGAAGCACGCCAGATGCAACCGCTCATTCCAATATTATTCTTCTCCGGATTTGCGCAGGTGAACGATGTGGTGGCGGCCATGAAATTAGGGGCGGTCGACTTTCTGGAAAAACCCGTGGATCCGGAAGAACTGTTAGCACGCTTGCTAACCATCAAAGAAACCCATCGTGGTGCCATTGCCTTACAACGTACAGCCTTTGATATTGCAGACGATTCAGTTGCATTTAAAAGCAGAGTGTTGGCTTACGAGAAATATTTGATTGAATCCAGCCTGCATCAACACGATGGTCGTATCGGCTGCGTGCTCAAAGCGCTAAAAATCAACCGACGCACATTAAACGAAAAAATGACCCGCCTGGGCATTGTAAGAACAACCACTGAATAACCCTGCAACGCCCGTCAAATCGGCAAGTTTTTGCCTATCCAACCAGTAGTGTGAATTTCACCCACCAGTGAAATTATAAAATTCTATTGCAAAACAATTGCTTAGGGAGAATTGAAGCTTCTTCTACTTGCATGCAAACTCCTTCCAGCTGATTGCAGATCAGTAATACACAGTCTTTTGGAGGACACAATGAAAAGAGCACGACGTTTTATAGGCATTGCAGCATTAGCGACAGTGGCATTGGCAAACCAGGCGCATGCACAAAGCGACTACATACTAAACACAGCATCAACGGGCGGAACCTACCACCCTGTGGGCACTGCCATTGCAACACTGAGTAAGGTAAAACTGCTACCGAAACATAAGTTCAGTTTAACCGCAGTTAACTCAGCGGGTTCAGGTGCCAACGTTCAAGCATTGGCTTCCGGCACGGCGCAGTTCGCGATTTTACAAGGCTTATATGGATCGTATGCAGCAACAGGCACTGGACCCATATCTGAGCCTCAGTCGAACATGCGCTCTATTACGATGCTTTGGCAAAACGTCGAACAGTTTATTCTTGCCAACGATATGGTTAGCAGCGGTACGGTCAGCGATATCAAGTCGGCAAAAGGCAGTGCAGTAGCCATGGGCAAAGAAAACTCAGGCACTCTGGGCTCTAACGGCGTACTGTTGGAAGGCCTAGTTGGCGCAAAAATAGACGCGTACTTTGATCTGGTTTATGCAGGCTACGGACCTTCTGCAGACGCACTAGCCAATGGCGGCGCGGTTGCTGCTGGCATGCCTTCCGGGCCTCCAACCGGTGCGATTACAAAACTACTTTCTACCAACGGTGATAAATTTTCATTATTGAATGTCACCGAAGAAGAAGCCAAAGCCATGGATGCCGGTCGCAATTTGTGGGTACCCTATACGATTGCAGCTGGTACCTATCCAGGACAAAACGACGATATACAAACCATTGCGCAGCCTAATTTTCTTGCCGTTAATGCAGATGTTTCAACAGAGCATGTCTATCTGTTAACTAAAAACATTTACGAAAATCTTGGTTTCCTACAAGCCATTCACCCAGCAACAAAAGCGATGGCCATTGAAAAAGCCTTAGCAGGTTTGCCAGTACCTCTACACGCTGGTGCAGCACAGTTCTATCAGGAACAAGGTTTGGAAATCCCTGCGGCATTAATTGCACAGTAGGTACCGCAGCACCCGTCTATTCTCCAGCCCGGTAAAGCGGGCTGGAGTCGATTGAAATTCAGTTCTTTAACTCCACTGGCCATCATGACAAACGTTGAATCCGTTGCCAAACAACCCTTCATGACTTTAGATCAGTTTAGATCGAACGTATTCGACCTGGATTACGCACGCAAACTAAATCACAATTTTTTGTTGAGCTTTATTGTTATTGTTGGATTCGCCATATGGCATGTTCTTACTAATGTTTATCTCATAGAACCGGGTATCTGGCAAAACGCGATTCACTTTGGCGGCTTTGCCTTATTGGCGGCGATAACTACACGAACTAACGGCAACAGCGTAGGTGGCAAGTACGCCATGCTCGCTAATGTCGTTTTCGGTGTATTAATCTGTGCTTCTTCACTTTGGATTGCGTATGCACAGAATGGTGTTTATGAAAGAACGTTAGCGAAAACAGGTTTAGCCTGGCAATTCACCTGGCTAGACTGGGCAGCCGGTATCATCGTTATTGTTGGCGCAGTTGAACTTACCCGACGGTTAACAGGTTGGATAATTCCAATATTAGTGATTATCTCACTGGCTTATATTTTATTTCTGGGCGAATGGCTACCGGGTGCTTTTCGCGCCGCAAGCTTACCTTTGGATGATGTGCTTTTTCGCTCGCTTTATAACGACGAAGGTATGTTCGGCATCATCACGACGATATCGTCGGCCAACATCACCATATTCATGATATTCGGTGCATTTCTGGTGGTATCCGGCGCATCCGATTTTGTTATTGAACTATCCAAAATAGTGGCCTCCCGATTCCGGGGTGGTGCTGCATTTGTTGCGGTGATTTCTTCGGCACTCACCGGTACTATATCCGGCTCAGCCATTGCAAACACGGCATCAACCGGGGTGATCACTATCCCGTTAATGAAGTCGAATGGTTTTCGCGCTCGCTTTGCCGCCGGGGTTGAAGCATCAGCCTCCACTGGCGGACAATTAATGCCACCCATTATGGGAGCCGGTGCATTTATTATGGCCAGCTACACCGGCATTCCTTATTCAACCATCGTTGCGGTTTCAATCGTGCCCGCGTTGTTATATTTTTTATCGGTAGCTTTCATTGTTCGCATTGAAACCATGAAGCACAACATTGGCATTGAAAAAATCGAATCGGTTGACCGTACAAAACTTAAAGCAGGCGCACTGAATTTCGTTTTGCCTCTGTTTGTTATGACAAGCATGCTAATGAGCGGAAAGACACCGAGCTTTGCCGCCGCTTATGCCATAGCAACACTTATTGTTGTGAGTTGGCTTACCCCGAATAAAGTGGGCCCCAAGAATATTAGTAAAGCCCTAGCGCTCGGCATAAAAACGTCGATGATGACGGCCGTGTTGCTCGTTGTTGTTGGTCTTATTAATAATGCTGTTACCACCTCAGGCTTAGGCAATACGTTTGCATTACTCATTGCACAGTGGTCGCAGGGTTCACTACTACTTGCACTTACCTTAATTACGCTTGCGTCCCTTGTGCTTGGCATGGGCTTACCGGTAACCGCTGCGTACATCGTTCTGGCAATTTTGTCAGCTCCTGCATTGGCAGGCATGCTTGCTGACGTACAGATAATACAAATGCTGGTTAGCGGTATCAGCGATCCGGCAGCTGCTGCAACCTTTCTTCTTGTAGACTCACCTCATGTTCAAAACATCGCCTCTGGTATGTCGCTAGCCGATGCTCGCTCTCTCGTGGCTGCAATACCGTTTGAACTCGCCGTGGTTATACGACCTGCACTGATCGATCCTGCCACCACAGCCAGTTATTTACTAACGGCCCACTTAATCGTTTTTTGGTTGAGCCAAGACAGCAATGTGACACCGCCCGTTTGTTTAGCAGCATTTACAGCCGCTGGCATTGCAGGTTCCAAACCCATGGCAACCGGTGTAGAGGCATGGAAAATTGCTAAGGGACTTTATATCGTACCGTTGCTTTTTGCCTACACACCGCTTATTGGCGCCGACTTTTTTACAGTTGTACGAATAGGCTTTTTCAGCTTGTTTGGTCTGTATGCATTAAATGCTTTAATGCAGCGCTATGCAGAAGGCAAACTACAATGGTGGTGCTACCCAATTTTATTGCTGGGTGGTATCGCATCGTTCACGCCGTTGTCGTGGTGGTTTAACACGATAGGCGCAATTAGTATTTTATTGATTATTCAATATTCAAGACGCAATAGAGATACCAAACGCTAAAGAGCAAGGTGTGCAAAAAAAGCAAGGAGTGTAAAAAAAGCCACAACGAGCACTGGAACATTCATCGATATATCCTTAATTGAGTGCAGCAACTTTATTTGTAGCAATTGGAGATAGGCTAAAATTTTTCCCATTCTGTTAATGAGTTCGTTCGGAATGAATACCAGTAGTAAATACCCATAACGACACCGAAAAACATACCGATTAAAATAGACACGATGACCACATTAAATTTCGAAATATCGTCGTTAGTCCAGCTAAATGCCAACAAAAACACAGCCCAAATAGCCGCAAAATACAAGCTCATGCGATAGCTGTTAGACAAAAACGTATTGTAGTGCGGCGGTCGCGATTGAATGCCTAAACGCCGAATCAGTTTATAAAATGGGGGGTTATAATTACTTTTCCAGATCGGTGTGCCTTTGAGCTCTTGCATGGCCTTTTCATACTTTGCTTCAAAGTCGCCGGTTTCAGGCTCATTCATTTCGTTTGTAACCTTCATTAAACTACCCGAAACGCTCTTCTACAACAGTACGAAAAGTACGACTTACTGGAATAGAGCGCCCGTCTTTGAGTAAAAGCTTCATGGTTTGTCCTTGCATAACAATTTCTTTGACCGAAGCATGAGCAACCCAATGCGAACGATGCACCTGTAAACCTAAGGATTCTGGCAACTGTTTTACCACATCGGAAAAGCGGTATAACACCAAGCGAGAATCTTCACTGCTAACGACTTGTACATAATGCTCCTGAGCTTCAACACTGAGCAATTCTCCGGTCAACGCAGGTTCCAGCGTTGACAAAAAAGCGTTACTGACCGGATTTTCAGTGTTTTGAACCTCTACACCTGCGTCTGCGACGGCCTCATTGCTGTTTTGCCTAAACCAGTCTGAACCCAACAAAATTCTTGGTAGTAACAACAGCAAACAAAGTACAACATGATTATCCAATAAATACAGGAGCTCCAGTGAGAAAGCTTTCACCGTTGAAACTTGCGACGCTGACTCTTCATTGAAACCTAATTCTGGTAAACCCACGATAAGGTCAAATGCGGTAATGGTTAATGTAAAAAGAACAAGACTCAGCCCACACGCTATAACCAATGTGCTCCATTTCGGTAGTAGTTCGCTAAGGTAACGTTCTACTCCCACCAGCACCGCCATAAAAATACCGGCCTGCACCAACAGCCTAAAGGTGAAATAAACATATTTACCGATCAGACCAAATTCTGAATTCTGAGACAGTTGGTGGGAAGCCAACAGAAAAGCCGACAGCAAGGCTATCAGCACAATCCACGCTTCTTCCAGATTTCGAAATTTTGGTGTCATATTCGCAGTTTATTCGTGCAGCATGAATGAATGACGGTAGCTATCAAATTGAATTATAACCATTTATTCGTTCAGCCCCCGTTTCAGATCACACACGAGTGGCATTAGTGAAACAACTGGTGAAAGCCCCCAGGTTCACTATTGGGTTCTGGAATAATAACCATTCTCCAAACACCCAACGTGAAGAAAATAAGGATCTTAACTATGAAATTTCCAATACTCGCAGCCATTGGCTTAACCTTTAGCGCAGCCATGCTGCCAGCATCGGTTCAAGCTCAGGATACATCCATGAGTTTCTTTATTACCAGCGTAGGTTCTGGTAACGGCGGAGATCTGGGCGGACTGGAAGGCGCTGACGCTCATTGCGCCAAACTGGCTGAGGCAGCTGGAGTAACGGGCAAAACCTGGGCAGCCTACTTAAGCACCCAAGAAGAAGGCAAACGAGGCGTGTCTGCAAGAGACCGCATTGGCAAAGGGCCTTGGTTTAACGCAAAAGGCGATCTCATTGCGAGCGATCTGGACCAACTGCACCTGATGCCGAATATTATTAAAACCACAGCACTGGATGAAAGCGGAAATTTAGTGAACGGCCGTGGCGACAAACCCAACCAGCACGACATCTTAACCGGCACCATGGCTGACGGCACCGCGTATTTCCCGTCTGAAGAAAATGATCGTACCTGCAGCAACTGGACAAGCTCTGGCGAAGGTAGTGCAACAGTCGGTCATCACGACAGACACGGCGGTGGCAACGTTTCATGGAATGCCGCTCATAATTCACGTGGCTGCTCACAGGAAGACCTGACAAAAACCGGCGGAAGCGGTTTATTTATGTGTTTTGCGACTGGCATGTAAGACGCAGCAACAATTCGCTTAACATGTTTAAAACGTATTGGCAGCCAACCTAAGTGCTGCCAATACCTTATTCAAGGAACTTACATTGCCCACGCGCCCTACCTTTTCAGTTTTAGTCGTTGTTTTGCTGCTTTGCTCAACCGCAACGGCTGATCAGTTCGGCCGCTTTATCTATGCAGGTGAAACACACTACGGCAAAGTGAGTGGATCGCAAATACACGTTCTACAAGACAACTTATTTACCGACAGCACTAAAACTTTTACCAACACCACCCAAACTGACCTGTCAGTACCGATTAACCAAGTGCAGTGGCTACCACCCACTGATGCAAAAAAGGTATTTGCTGTGGGAATGAACTTTGCCAGCCACCGAAGTTCGCGTGCCTCTGCACCGCCACCTTTGTTCTTGAAACTACCCAGTTCTTTGGCCGCACATAACGCCAATATCAATCTCCCCAAAGATTCCAAAAACGTGCATTTTGAAGGTGAACTTGTACTGGTTATTGGCAAGCAGGCCAAGGCAGTTTCAATCGAAGATGCGCCTAACTATATATTTGGTGCAACGATCGGTAATGATCTCACCGAGCGTAGCTGGCAACGCAAAGACCTTCAATGGTTAAGAGCCAAGGCATCAGACGGCTTCGGCCCCGTTGGGCCCCTAATTTCTACCGATATAGACTACAACAACGTCGTGCTGACAACACGCTTGAACGGAAAAGTGGTGCAACAGGAAAACACCCGCAACATGATCCATTCGCCTGCAAAAGTAGTGAGCTATCTCAGCCAATATTTTACGCTCGAACCGGGCGATCTTATTTTCATGGGCACCCCAGGTAAAACCAAGGCCCTAAAAAACGGTGATGTTGTTAGTGTGAGCATAGAAGGTATCGGCACGCTATCGAATACTGTTTTACGGGGAGAATAATAGGGGAACAATAGTAGAACCATTAAAGCCAACCAAATAAATCCGCCAGATCTATAATAACAATCATAAAAGCACAGCTGCACTGCATATTAGCCGGAGGTTTACAGACACATGAATCTTATCGATCATATCGCGCTAGGCGCTGCCGATTTACAAACAGCTAAGCAATGGCTAAAAGAAAAAATTGGCATAGAAGTTCCTGACGGTGGTAAGCACGAAGCTATGAGCACCCACAATTGTTTGTGCCAAGCGCACAACAATCAGTACTTTGAAATTATTGCCATTGACCCTACAGCACCGCCACCCAATCGCGCACGTTGGTTTGGGTTGGACTCAGCATCTGTGCAATCGAGGCTACAACACTATCCGTCGCCATTAGCATGGATTGTATCAACAACAAATTTGGAACAAACAGTGGCTAACAGCCCGGTTGATCTTGGTGAAATAGTAGAACTAAGCCGTGATGATCTTAGTTGGAAAGTAACCGTGAAAAAAGACGGCAGCCTCAATGAAAACGGCGTAATTCCTATTTTTATTGAATGGCCAGATGGTATTAACCCTAGCTCGAACATGCCCAATTTAAACCTTAGCATTAATTCTATAAATCTAAGACACCCAGACCCGGGTTATATCAATGATATTTTGGCAGCGCTAAAAGTTGATCATTTGGCCAATATACTATTTGCTAACGATGCAGGCATTGAGTTTAATCTTTCAACAGATACGCATACCAATGTGACTATTACATAGCTATAGGGCTTGTGGCGCGCCACTAGAACCATTACCTTCGTCATCGTCTGGAGATAGTAAATGACTATTAGAGGCGGTATCTTCTTTAGGTAGAATAAACCGTTCACGCACAGCCTCTTTCTGCTCAGGGCTGAGCGAATCAAGAACGTCTTTTGATGACTTTTCAACCGTCATATGCACTCCGAAGTTTCGCTATTTAGCGCTGCATTATCAAGACGCTACCGGCGCCCTACTGTTAAACGCACTTACAAATATGCTCGACAACTCAAGCGCCTGCTGTACATCACGCTTATTATGAAAGCGCGCATCGCATTCAATCAGTAAATTTCCATTGACTGCTTCAATATCCGCTACAGCATGTGAACATATTAAATTAACCAACTCTGCATCAAACAAACTTTTAACACGCCCTGGTTCTGCAGAAAATAATTTAAAGGCTGTACTGAAGTCAGGGGAATGCGGAAGATAAACAGTTTGACCACCGACAATATCGGACATCATATTTTCAATACCGATACCAGTACTGAGATAAAAGTCTGGAATGTCAGATTTCAATTCTGCATAAATCATCCATTTCGTTTTTCGCTTATCGCGATTATCATGCATATGGCCTCTTGAAAAAAGAAATATGATAACCGGCAATTCGCAACGCATGCCTTTGTACATGGCCAACGCTTCTACAATATGCGACAAAGGTTTTTTTAGTATTGAATAATCTTCCCAAGCGATAGCTCGAAAAAAATTAACTTCAATGACTTCTTTGAAGCCTTCTTCTTTAAATGCTTTGTCGATTAATAGGTTTTCTTTTTTATCGAGCTGCAAAGCATTGTAAAAAAGAAACACAAAGATAACTGCAATTATAACTATATACAGCGGGTTGCTTAGCAGTACATCCATCATTTGCATACTCATTGTGCGGCACCACTGAAGCGCTCTTTGTTAAAACCACTCACTGCACGTGCGTTTTTCCCGGGCATTATATCCACTTTCCGAACACGGCTAAAAAATATACAACGAAAAGGTACAACTAACATAGCAATAAGTAAGCCTCGCTATTTATGCTGACTTCAACTCATTACTCACCTATAGCGTCATTTACCGCCCGTAGAACCGCCCTGAACTAGGTTTTTACGGGTATTCCAATCGCTTTTCCTTAATTTTTGCACATTTCAGCAACCTGACATCATTAAAATACTCAGTTATAAACACTCTCTTAAATCATTAACCTCAGTAATAATAGGTAACTATCCATGTTTAAAAAACTCGCCACCGTGTCAGCTTCTATTCTCATGCTGACTTTCGCCAATGCCGCATTCGCTGAAAATGTAGAAATTCACCTATCAGACATGCTCGACAATACACAAAACGGCTACTGCATCGACATTGCCCGCGCTCAAGGCGACAAAGCGAACCCAGAAG
Source organism: uncultured Granulosicoccaceae bacterium (assembly GCA_937923565.1). Lineage (GTDB taxonomy): Bacteria > Pseudomonadota > Gammaproteobacteria > Granulosicoccales > Granulosicoccaceae > Granulosicoccus. The sequence continues at coordinate 21,388 of CALDTX010000150.1, forward strand.
ACGGCTTACAAGGCCATACCTGCGATAGCCCCGCCGGGCAGCTAGGTGTTGACCAAACGTTTGATTCAAGCAAATTCTCCGATGGCATTCTGTATATGCCTGAGTTCGATGTCTGTGTTGAAGTGTCGTCTACCGATGCCGGTAGCTCTATTGACCTGGCGGCGTGTAATGGTGGCGAAACACAATCGTTTAACTTTACAGGTGAAGGCACCATTAGCCCCGCGAATGCAGCAGATATGTGCTTAACACTTGCAGAAGACACACGAACCGGTAGAAGCGATGCCAACCAAATTAAAGTGATGTCCTTAGAAGCCTGCAGCGATGCGCAGTCAGCGTATCAAACCTGGGCCGTGCGTAGCTCAGCATAAGCGTCAACCTAATCGCTCGTGACTCCATTGCTACATACTTCGTGTGTTGCAATGGAGTATCTTGTTTTCTAAGATGACTCAGTGCCAGCTTTTTCCAGCATTAGAAAATTACCGCATCCATCCTCGAAAACATTCTGTATTCCCCATTTCGGCCGGTCTAACTCAGGCCGAAGCGTTATACCCACAGACGCTAGTCTTTTAAGCTCTGCCTCAACATCATGACTACTAAAAGCCATGATTGGCAGTTTCGCCGCATAAGCAGAACTTTGGTAAGACTCAGCGAAACTACCTAAACAAGGCTCAAGCAGTACGGCCGTTCCGTGGATATCCTCGGCCGATACCACGATAGCCAGAGATTCGGCCGGATCAAACTCTTTAGATACAAAGCCGAGCTTAGTTGTGTAAATTTCGTGCGCCTCGCTT
>CALDTX010000151.1 GCA_937923565.1 uncultured Granulosicoccaceae bacterium
AGCACAAACCACAACATAAGCCCGCTCATTACAAGACTAGGGTTCACTGCTTTGTTGGCCATATGGTTAAGCGGATGGGCTGCCTACTACGTTATAAAACGTTATACAAAGTATGTTGCTAAAAACACTCAAGACCTAAACTATCGCAATACACACGATCTACTAACAGGCCTGCCCAATCGCCAAGGCCTGGAAGAAACGCTGGTACAACAGATTGATAAGACGCATAGCGACGACTCAAAGGGCACGCCACACCCATTTTCAATACTAATTATAGACATTACCAGTTTTCACTATTTCAACGATACCCTGGGCTATAAACTCGGTGATGAACTTTTGAAAAACATAGCTGCAAAACTACAGCATTCTACCCATGCAGGCGAAACGCTATTCAGACTTAGCGGCGATGTATTTTGTTTAATTACGCCACCAGGGTTTGACACTAACAAAGCAACCCAAAGGGCAAATATGGTCCAGTTGGCATTGTCTAAATCGATGTCATTCCAGAACATTAATATACATCTGCAATGCCGTATCGGAGTGGCAAGTTATCCAGAACACTGTATAAAGGGCTTAGACTTACTCAGACTAGGCGTTATCGCCTCAGAACATGCTAAAAAAGAAAAGAAAGACATAGCCATTTACGATGCTTCAAAAAATACACACAGCGTAAAAAAATTAAGCATTGTCTCAGGCTTAGTGTCGGCTATAGACAGTAACGAGCTCTATATGGCTTATCAGCCAAAAATCAATGTGGAGTCTGGGAAACTGCACGGCGTAGAGGCATTAATTCGATGGGAGCATCCTGTTTATAAAAACATCCCTCCCTTTGAATTTATCTCATGGGCTGAGAAATCAGGACTAATAAACGCACTCACTCACCGAGTATTAAACGACGTTGAACAGCAATGCGCAAAGTGGCGAAAACAGGGTTTCGAAATTCCAATTGCCATAAACTTTTCACCTATTAACCTACAGGATGACAGCATACTAACTGCCATTAAAACATCGGTAACTAAGGGCTGCTTGCGTGACGGCTTACTGGAACTGGAAATTACAGAAAATGCCGTGGTGCAGGAATCAAGTAACGCTTTGCTCAAAATGAGGGAAATGCATTTTCTGGGAATCCCAATTTCTATTGATGACTTTGGTACCGGCTTAGCATCCTTCAGTTATTTAAGAAATTTTCCTGTTTCCAATTTGAAAATCGATCGATCATTTGTCAATATCGAAAATCCCGACGAACACGACCAAATTCTACTCAGATCCATGATCGAATTGGGTCACAACCTTAATTGCGTAGTGACGGCCGAAGGTGTAGAGAATGAAAAAACGTTAACGCTGTTAAAAGAATTGGGTTGCGATTACGCGCAGGGGTACCATATTTGTAGGCCTACAAGCGCTGATGGCGTTATTGATTGGTTACAGGAAAATAACACCAGCGTTTGCGATGGAAACGGTTCAGATAAAAGCTACTTGCGTAAGGTTGCTTAATCAGTTTGAATACCTAGCGTTTGGAAAGCTCAGACTCAACCAATTTCACCCAGAAATCGGCACCTGTTGTGAGAATATCATCATTAAAATCATAGTTAGGATTATGCAAGCCATAACCATTGGGCTCGGTATCATCATTGCCTAACAACACATAACAACCCGGTTTGGCCTGCAGCATAAAAGCAAAGTCTTCGGATGTCATCGGTGGTTCAAATTCCATTGAAACATTATTGTTACCAACAAGTGCACAAGCAACGGCTGCCGCTTTGTCGGCTTCAGTGTCGGCATTAATGGTGGAATCAAAAACACTTTTATACGTGAACTTACAGCTAATACCGTTAGCTGCACAAATAGATTCTGCCATCAATTGCATATTCTGCTTAATTTGCAACTGAACCTGCGGCAAGAAAGACCTCGTGTCGCCTTTGAGAATCACTTTATTGGGTACAACATTCACCGTACCGTCAGTGATAAATTCGGTGACTGAAATCACAGATTTTTCAGAAGGGCTTATACGACGCGATACGATCGTTTGCAAAGCCAGCACAATTTGTGAAGCCACTACAATAGGATCAACACCTCGATGCGGCATAGCCGCATGATGGCCTACACCTTCAATAACAATTTCAAAATTATCTTCGGAGGCCATCACCGGCCCTTTCTTAACAATAAATTGGTTTTTCGGTACCGATGGGAAATTATGAATAGCGTAGACGTCCTGCACAGGAAAACGCTGAAACAATTCATCAGCAATCATCGACTTCGCGCCTAAGCCATGCTCTTCCGCAGGTTGGAAAATAAACACAGCAGTTCCATCGAACGATCCCTGTTCAGCCAAATGACATGCAGCACCCAAAAGCATACTGGTATGTCCGTCATGGCCGCAGGCGTGCATTTTACCGGGCTGTTGCGAACAATGGTCAAAACTATTTTGCTCGTGAATAGCCAATGCATCCATATCGGCACGAATACCCAGCATTCGATCGCTTGATCCGCGTTTTATGACACCAACCACCCCGGTAGAGCCGACCTTAGTGTGGGTTTCTATACCCCATTCTTGAAGCAAAGCAGCGACCTTAGCAGAAGTACGATGCTCTTCGAAACCAAGCTCCGGGTTGCGGTGAAAATCGTGACGCCAACTTCGCATAGCATCATTCAGATAGTCAGTAATACGCGCCATGGTCTTATTACGCCGTGAGAACTCAGCACCAAAATATCACACTCTTTACGATCAACGCGAAAAATCAATAAACGATGACCAGCAAGCTTCCAGACTACTCAAAGCCAGACAATTTTCACCAACACGTCCCGCCAAATACTGAAACCGGATACACTTATCATGAACAGTTTAACGTGCTAAAAATACGTGGCAACGCTCTCAATAACAAATACCGGAGAAAACAGTAATGACTCTGCAGCCTAACAACCGTAAAAATGGCCTTTCAAACCAGAATTTTCCGTATACCCACACCACAGCTAAAACCGCTGTCAGCACTCTTAAGCGAACCGTAAAAATAGCGCTTACTGGCATCGCACTGATATTCGGCGCAAATGCCTATGCAGCTGAATGCGCAGCCGGCAAGACGCTTAAAGAGGGCATATTAACCATCGCAACCGGCAACCCCGCCTATTTTCCTTGGGTCATGGATAACGATCCAGCTTCAGGCAATGGCTTTGAAGCAGCCGTGGCTTATGCAGTTGCAGAGCAGATGGGGTTCGCTAAAGAAAATGTGGAATGGACATCGGCTTCCTTTGATGAATCCATACAGCCAGGTGCTAAAAACTTTGACTTTAACTTACAGCAATTTTCAATAACTGAAGAGCGTGAAAAAGTCGTGGATTTTTCGAAACCCTATTACTCTGCAGCCATGGCAGTGCTGGTGCGTAAGTCCGCAGTCGACAATGGCGCGGAAGCAACAGTAACGTCCTTGAAAGAACTTAAATGGGGTATCGATGCGAATACGACGGCGCTTAAAATGCTGCAAGACAACATCCAGCCAAACAGCGACCCACTGCTGTATGACGACAACGTAAACGTAACTGAAGCAATGAAAGCTAATCAGATTGATGCCGCCTTATTTGATCTACCAACCGCTTTATACCTAGGTGCAGTCGTTCTCGATGACGGTGTGGTTCTGGGGCAATTTCCCGCTGATCGTTCTGAAACCCCTGATCAGTTTGGCTTACTGATGGAAGAAGGCAATGAACTAAAAGCCTGCGTTGATGAAGCCATAGATGCAATAACTGCGAACGGCACCTTAGCCGGCATCGAATCTGAGTGGTTACAACAAACAACCGGCGTTCCATTAATTAAATAAGCCAATGGAAAAACGAAGCACTGCAAGAATTGCTTTTGAAAAAAAGCAAAAGCGCAAGGGCGTGGCAATAGCCACGCTCAGCTCAGCGTTACTTATTTTGGCGCTTATTATTCTCATCCCGAGAACGCCTGGCTGGGAGAAAGTGCAAAGCAGTTTTTTTAACTCAGACATACTCATAAAAACTTTTCCGTCTTTGCTAAAAGCCTTCTTGGTTGATATCGCAATCTTTCTTTGGTCATTGCCGGCTATCGCAATACTCGGCCTTTTAATTGCACTGGCTCGAGACCAAAAAGCACCCGCCATGTTTCCACTACGCATTTTAGGCATTGTGTATACCGATATCTTTCGCGGCGTGCCCGTTATTCTTACTATTTTTCTGATCGGGTTTGGTATACCGGGTTTAGGTTTGCCGCGCCCTTGGAACAGCCCTTATCTTTGGGGTACGGTAGCTTTAGTACTTACCTATTCTGCTTACGTCGCCGAGATAATTCGCAGCGGTATTGAGTCTGTACATGAAAGTCAAAGAGGAGCTGGCAAATCCCTTGGATTAAGTGAAGCCGACACCATGCGATTCATAGTACTGCCACAAGCACTTAGGCGTGTGGTACCAGCCAATATGAACATGTTGGTTGCACTGCAAAAAGATGTTGCCCTGCTTTCATTTATAGGCCCGGTTGAAATACTCAGACAAGCAGGCGTACACAAATCGTTAATGGCTAATTTCACACCCTATGTTGGCGCTGCCCTCATATTTCTGGCAGTTACAGTACCGGCCACGCGCTATGCAGATTATCTGTTGGCAAAACAACATCGGGAGCGTTCTTAAATGAGCCTCGTGAAATTACAGCTCAATAATTTACACAAATCTTTTGGCGATATTGAAGTTTTAAAAGGGATTGACCTCTCCATTAGTGAAGGTGAAATGGTTTGCCTGATTGGTTCTTCTGGTTCGGGTAAATCAACACTGCTTAGGTGTATCAACCTATTGGAACCTATCGATCAAGGTGAAATTGTGTTCAACGGGCGAGATATCTCTGAACCTGGTCTGAATCCACAACCGGTTCGCCAAAAAATCGGTCTGGTTTTTCAAAGCTTCCATTTATTTCCACACATGACAGCGCTGGAAAACGTTATGCTGGCGCCCAAACGAACCTCGAATAAACCACGCGATGAAATAAGATCTGACGCCGAACGTTTATTTGCAAAATTCGGATTAGCTGACCGTATGGAACACTACCCCGATCAGCTCTCAGGGGGGCAGCAACAACGCGTCGCCATTGTCAGAGCTTTAGCCATGAAACCGCAAATCATGTTGTTTGATGAAGTTACCTCTGCACTCGATCCTGAACTTATCGAAGAAGTACTCGATGTTTTACGGCAACTACGCCGACAAGGAATGACAATGATTCTAGCCACACATGAAATTGGATTCGCCAGGGAAGCCGCCGATACAGTGTGTATGCTGGACAATGGTAAGATTATCGAAAAAGCATCGCCAGAAAAACTGTTCAGTGATCCATCAGAAGCAAGAACACGGCAGTTTTTGTCTTCGGTACTCAAACGCTAGAACGACATTGTTAGAACAGCATTAAATGAACCGCAGGCTTTAACCGCTCATTGGCTAAAAAACAACGGCACTGTCGTCGCTCATTTTTCTGAGGATTGCCTGTGATTCGTCGGCAACTATTACAAACTGCTGACTGTCTTCTATCCAACTCACTGCTTGCAGTTGATGATGTTGCGAAACCTGCTTCGCCAAATTTGGATGGCTTGCTTTTGGCATGTAACAAAAAGCTAAGGGTATTGCACCCGGCTTTCGGTAAACCAGCTGCACCAATACTTCTCCTTCAAAACCAAGCTCCTGCGCTCTGGCGAACTCGTATCCATAAGCCGTAAAATCGGGAATACCGGTTTGCACCGCACTGCGCGAACTGAGCGATTGTAACAATATTTGCGCTTGCTGCAGACGGCTATCAGACACGGCAGACACCGTGTTTTCTACATACAGCGATTGATAGTCGGCGACGCGTGCTACAAATCGTTCATGGCTTTGCAGCGCACTAATTTCAGCCAACGTTTGCGTGTTGTCACTTACTGCTGCGTTTTTAAATTGCGAATAAATAGGCGACATCACAACGCCAATTGCCACTCCTGCCAACAAACACACAGCCCAACCCAATTTCGCCAAGCCATCCGAAGATCGCGTAACCGCAGTATCGTTAGCGTTAGGTACTTCAACTTGCTTTAAAGCGCTTTCGCCGGATTGCTCCTGCGGTTTCTCAGCATTGTTTGCTCTGGCATTATCCACTATTAGCGCTGCTACCCGGTTACGTAATGCCGGTGGGACCGGCGTCTGAGACTCCTGTTCATACGCTTTATCAATGGGTAGCTTAGAGGCTTGCATGAGCTCCACCAAATTGGCAAGTTCAGGGTTTACTCTTAGCTCTGCCAAAAATTCGGCGGTTTGTGCGTCGTTCAAGCAACCATCAACAAAGTTCAGAATATCTATTTCGCTGTACTTCATTACTGCAGCCCCCGATCAATCTCGACTTCAGGTGCAATCTCACCCACAACCTGCATGGCTTTGCCTAAAGTAATTCGAGCGCGTGCCAAGCGACTCATCACGGTACCTGTAGGAATATCTAAAATTTCGGCTGTTTCCCGGTATGTGAAGCCTTCGACACAAACCAATATCATCACCAAACGTTGCGCCTCAGGTAATGACTCAACCTGCACAAAAATCTGATGCAATTGCAACTGTGACTCTGGCGTGTCTAGCAGTGCACTTAACTGATGAGAATCAGTGTTATCACAATCAGCAGTATGTTGGCGCTCGAAAAACTCGCTGTTAAGCGAGCCACTGCGTAAGGACGTATTATTAAACGAACCAGCATGACGAATTTGTCTGGCGCGAAGTACATTGAGCCAAATACGGTGCTCAATGCAGAAAAGCCAACTGCGTAAGCGCCCCTTTTCTTCATATTGCGATTCTGTCTCCAATGCTTTTACACAAGTTCTCTGAACTAAATCTTCTGCATCCGCCTCAATTGATGTCAATCGCAAAGCGAAGCGCCACATCGCATCCAGCTCATCCGTCAGGGATTCGGCAAGCTTCTTCATAATCGGGATATCGTTTGTTCCTCACAAATACAGTCCAACAATACACCGAGAATGGACACAATACGCAGGAAATTCTCACATTTTCCACGCGATAGGCGCTTGTATGCTGGGTTTAAGTATTTCTACGGATAAAAAATATTTTCAACTTGATGGAATAAAAACTCTCAGTCAGTTGTTCTCCTAATACCAAGGTTCATTTTACCGGACGTTACTTGGTTTTAAATCGCCGAAAAAGGTGATTAAACAGAGCTTATCAAAAAGCTTTCTACTATTAATTTGAGGAGATAATCCGTGAGAAGAAATACCGTTTTGCCTTTGTGCGTCGCCGCCATAATGTGCTTGTTTGCCGGGCTGGCCCAGGCACAGGACCTACCCATTACCCCTGCACCAGAAGGCGCAAAGGTGATGATTGTTTCACCCAAAGACGGTGATACGGTGAGCAGCGAATTTGTTGTGGTTTTCGGCCTTGAAGGTATGGGAGTTGCCCCTGCAGGTATTGATGTAGCAGGAACCGGCCATCATCACCTGTTGGTTGATCAAACTGAATTACCACCGCAAGGCAAACCCATGGGTAATCCTCCGCTGCATTTCGGCAAAGGACAAACACAAACTACACTAACGCTTGAGCCGGGTACACACACACTGCAACTCATCATGGGTGACAAGCTGCATATTCCACACAACCCTCCCGTGGTTTCTGAAGTTGTTACGATTACAGTTAAAAATTAGTCCAACTGGTAAAATTTAAAGCCAGTAAATCTGCCATCACTTAGCACAGCCTGCGCCGCTGCTAAGTGATGCGCACTTACAAACACAACGCACATCAATCAGTAAGGCGCAATTAGCGCCAATTTTTGTTCAACGCTGCACTTAAAATTAGACCTTACGGTCAAAGGTTCTACATGATATAAACAGAAGTCTCAAATAACCGACTCTGTTGGTACGCGAATGTACGTAAGAAATGCTTGGTATGTGGCTGGTTGGGCATCGGAATTTGATGACAACCTCAAACGCGTAACCGTTCTGGAAGAGCATCTGGTGATGTATCGCATCGATGCGCATACTGTTATTGCATTGGAAGATCGATGCCCTCACAGGTTAATGCCTTTGTCCAAGGGTAAACGCATTGGCAACGATATCCAATGTGGCTATCACGGCATGACATTCAATTGCGAAGGCGCTTGCGTGCGGGTTCCCGGTCAGGAGAACATTCCTGCATCAGCGTTTGTACATGCCTACCCTGTCAAACAAAAAAACGATATCGTCTTTATATGGATGGGCGACCATGAACAAATGAACGAAGATCTAATCTTCGACATGCCAGAATTTAACTCGGAAAATTGGCATGTGCATCAGGGCGACGCGCTACATCTGAAAGCTAACTACTTAAATGTTGCAGAGAATTTAGTCGACCCGGCACATGTCAGTTTTGTGCATCCAACAACGTTAGGCAATGCTGCCAGTGAAAATGTACCTGTTCACGTTGATACACAAGGTGAAGTGCTCGTAGCCTGGCGCTGGATTCGAAACGCAGAACCCGTTGGTTTTTTCCAAAAGTTTGGAAACTTCAATGGCCATGTCGATCGTTGGCATTACTATTACCTGCATCTACCTTCCATTGCCGTTATTGACTTTGGCAGTGCAGCCGTTGAATTAAATTTAAAAGAAGAAGAGCGTGATCACGGCGTACGTATATTTGCACTGCATTTTCTAACACCAGTTAACCAGCACTACACCATTGATCGATGGATGCACATTCGTAACACCGCACTCAACGACGAGTCGGCCTCTGAACAAATGGACGCCATGTTTCGCGTTGCGTTCGCAGAAGACAAAGCCATTCTTGAAGCGATTGAAGAACAAGAAAAGCTCCCACAAAAACGTAAGCCTATTCGGCTGGCAATCGACAAAGGACCCACTGTTTACAGAAGAAGAATCCGCGATATGGCCGACCAGGAAAACACTGATGTGGCAGACGAACCCGTACGATCCTCTTTCATATATCACGAGTAAGCAACAAGCATAAAATAATCAAACAATAACCACAGGAGACGAACATGATGAACTTGAAAAACTGGTGTGCTTCAATACTGACAGCAGGTTTCATTTCGCTGGCTGGTACTGTTAGTGCAGCTGACACAATCAAAATCGGCGAAATCAATCACTACAAAAGAATGGCAGCATTTGCTGGCCCCTACAAAAACGGGATCGAACTTGCGCTGAAGGAAGTCAACGCCGCCGGTGGTGTATTGGGTAAACCACTGGAATTTATTTTTCGCGATGATCAAGGAAAACCCGGTGAAGCCGTCAAAATTGCTGAAGAATTAATGACGCGTGAAGGTACCGTTATGCTCACAGGCACTATATTGAGTAACATCGGTTTAGCTATCTCCTCTTTAGCAGCAGAAAAAGGTTATGTTTATTTAGCCGCAGAACCACTGGCCGACTCCATCGTTTGGGAAAGTGGCAACAAATACACGTTTCGATTACGCGCATCGACTTACATGCAAGCTGCCATGCTCGCAGAAGCAGCTTCCAAAACCGATGCAAAAACCTACGCAACCATTGCACCGAACTACGCTTACGGCAAAGACGCTGTAGCCGCTTTCAAGAAAGCGCTTTTAGCATTACGCCCAGACGTCACCTTCGTAACCGAACAGTGGCCAGCGCTCTTCAAAATTGATGCAGGTG
>CALDTX010000152.1 GCA_937923565.1 uncultured Granulosicoccaceae bacterium
ATAAAGGGGACGGGGATAAAGGGGACGCAGCCCTTTTCCAACGACCATTTGATGGGAACCAGATTGCTAACGGAAAAGGGCTGCGTCCCCTTTATCCCCGTCCCCTTTATCCCTAACTAGCTTTCTTCAAGCTCACTTGATGATGGTCGGCATTAATTGCGGCAATTAGCTCTTGCAGTGAATTCTCAGCCGCATCGTTTTCAACTTGGCAGGTACCGGCAGCTGCATGGCCGCCGCCGCCAAATTTCAGCATAAGCTCGCCGACGTTGGTGGTGGATGATCGGTCGAAAATTGACTTGCCGGTAGCAAACACGGTGTTCTGGTTTTTAAAACCGTTCAGCTGATGGATCGAAATGTTGCATTGTGGGAAAGCCGCATAGATATAGAATCGGCTGCCCGGATAGATAACGTCTTCAGCGCGTAAATCGAGCACAACCAGATTCTCATAAACGGTACTGCAACGCTCGATTTGTTCTTTGAACGCCGCTGAATGCTCTTCAAGCAATTCAACGCGCTCTTTAATATCGGGCATTTGCAAGATCTCTTCGATCGTGTGATCTTTGCAATAGTCAATTAAGTCCATCATCAGTGCGTAATTTGAAATCCGAAATTCGCGAAACCGGCCAAGCCCTGTTCGAGAGTCCATCAGCAAATTCAGTAGCTCCCAATTTTTGGGTTCTATAACTTCGTTCATGCTGAATTGCGCAGAATCTGCTTTATCAACAGCTGTCATCATGTCATTCCAGGAACTGGGGAAAGTGTCTGATCCACCGTAGTGCTTCCAGACAATACGAGCGGCTGATGCTGCTGTCTCGTCCATGACATAATTATCGACATCCGTATCGTTTCGCTCTGTTTCCGATTCGTGATGATCGAAGACGATATGTGCGCCTTCTACATACGGTAAATTGGTTGTGATGTCTCGAGACGTAATGTCGATTTTGCCATCTTGCATATCTTTGGGATGGACAAAAGCTATGTCATCGATCAAATCAAGGTGCTTTAGTAAAACTGCACATACTAATCCGTCGAAATCACTTCGAGTAACCAGTCTATATTTTGAACTCATTAAATGCCGACCTTTATAAAAACGCACTAGTTTCTAGGTTATCGGCGATTGTTAAGCTGGCTTAAGCCAGATTGCGTAATGTGATTTAACCAACAGTTTGGTGTAGAAGTGATTGCTGCCTCACATAGTCGTTAGCCATTCTATGCAGGCTAACGACTACGCAATATCAATTGCTTGCCCGGGTTATTTAAGCAATATAGACGTTATATAAACGTATGTTTTGCGGTTTAGTTTTGTATTAACGTGGCTTTGTACACAATGCCATTTCGTTTATTCATCACGTATAAATTACCCGATGAATCGCTGCCTAATCGTGTATCCGCTCTATTGCTGTTGTCGTAAGTGGCTGCATCTTTAAGTACATCTATCATTGATACTTTTTGCAAGCCTTCAGTTTGAACGTTGTTGTCGTGGTCGAAGGCTATTGATGCTTTGTAGGTTTGGGCAACGGTCATTGCATCTGCACTGCCTTGAGTAACAGCTTCGTTTAGCGCACTGACAGTCGAATATAAAATATCACCGGAAGCGGTAAATTCATTGTAAAAGTAGTATTGCTCATCACCTGATGGCGCACTGAGTACCGGTCCACCCACGATAGCTTCGTTGGTAAGAATTTTTCCGGCAATGCCATTGTGCCCATAAGCGGCTGCAGGATATGTGTAACCATTGCTGGCATCATCAGCCGGTAGAGGGCTAATGCCGTCGAACAATGACCCATCAGCGAGTTGCCTGTAATGGCCTTCACGGTCTGACCAACCGTAGTTTGCACCAGCAACAACCACATTAATTTCGTCGATGTTATCTCGTCCAGCATCAGCGACAATTAACGTTCCGTTGGGTGCAAATGATAAATGGTGCGGGTTTCTGTGGCCAATGGAATAGACTTCGTCAATCATTGCATTGTTGCCAACGAACGGGTTGTCAGAAGGCACCGTGTAAGGCTGATCACCTGAGGCCAACGGGTTTATACGCAGCACTTTGCCTAACGCATCATTACGTTGTCCGCCCCGTGCAGTTTGCGACAAAATGCTGCCATCGCCATGACCGATATACAACAAGCCGTAATCGCTGGATGCGGTTGTTGCATGCGGGTTGAACTCAATCTGTTTTATTGGGTGGTCGTATTCAGGCACACCTACGCGGAAAACTTCACGGTAGCTTGTGGCATCAACTTCCATAGTTTGCGCATTGGCTGTCCATTCAATGACGACACTGTCTGCGGTTAAGTCAGTTTCAAGGTTTGATAAATAGGTATGGCTTGCCGCATTAGCGGGGCGCTGTTCCATCAGTGATGTGTAAAACTTGCCGTTGTTGGAAAAGTCCGGGTGAAAGGCGACTGATCGCAAACCGCCATGAAACAGGTTTTGCGTATCGAGCATTCTGCCCTGTGTTGATTGGACTGCCTGTGCAACATCAAACCAAAGGTTGGCGTTACCATCAGTAATATCGTAAATATAGCCGTCTTGCTCGGTAGAAACGAACAGCTTGCCGCCACCACTGAACATATCGTTGATGCGTGCCGCTTTGCCCGATTGCGCCACAGGCAATTGAGTAAAGGCGGAAACTTCAATCAGCAGATCACCGGCGATTGGTGCATAAGACCAAACTATCGAGCCATCGCTGGCTTGTGTTGGGTAATCGGCGCTCACCGTGTCCACGTTGGAGCCCGTAGTGGAGTCACCCGATGTTGTGTCCCCGGAGGTTGTATTTCCGTTGTTTGTGTTGCCCTCAGTTGTGTTGCCGGTAGTGCTCTCGGTAGTGCTGCCATCGGCAGTGGTGGTGCCGTTACTGGTCGATTCTCCGGAAGTACTGCCGGTAGCGGTGCCAGCAGTGCTGTCTGAGGTGCCTGAACCAGAGCTACAGCCGATGACTAACGTGCTTAGTAACAAAAGAATGGTTGTAAATTGCAGGCTGAGACTATTCATCAACGTCAAGACTTCTCGTTTTTAGTGGTTATTAGCAGTTTACGTTATTGGCGACACATTGCCACTTGTAGGGCTTAGATTTCTCTATTACGAGTTAATGCATTATCATCAAAGAATCTGTCCTAATCCGGTACCGTGCCGCATTGGGTGTCATTTAATTATTCTTAAAGGGGTTGTTCGTGAAAACAATAAAAGGTCCAGCGCTATTCCTTGCTCAATTTGCCAATGATGAAGCGCCATTTGATTCATGGTCAAACATTACTAAATGGGCTGCTGACTGTGGCTACAAAGGCGTCCAGGTACCCTCATGGGATGCTAGGTTAATTGATCTGGACAAGGCTGCAGAATCTAAAGACTACTGCGATACCTTCAAAGGGGTGGCCGCAGAAAATGGGGTTGAGGTCACTGAATTATCCACACATTTGCAAGGTCAATTAGTGGCTGTGCACCCAGCTTACGATGCGGCATTCGATGGTTTTGCCGACCCTTCCGTACGCGGTAACCCAACCGCCCGACAAGCCTGGGCGGTCGATCAAGTGAAAAAAGCACTCACGGCATCGAAAAATCTCGGTATCACTGAGCACGCTACCTTTTCGGGCGCATTGGCGTGGCCTTATGTCTACCCATGGCCGCAACGTCCGGAGGGTTTAATCGAAACCGCGTTCGATGAACTGGCTGCACGTTGGCGACCACTTCTGGACCATGCAGACGACATGGGCGTTGATGTTTGTTATGAAATTCACCCCGGCGAAGACTTACACGATGGCGTTACGTTTGAAATGTTTTTAGAACGTGTCGATAATCACGCGCGTTGCAATATGCTCTACGATCCATCGCACTATGTATTGCAGTGCTTAGATTACTTAGACAATATCGACATTTATAAAGAGCGTATAAAAATGTTCCATGTTAAGGATGCTGAATTTAATCCAAATGGTAGGCAAGGTGTTTATTCGGGCTACCAAAGCTGGGTAGATCGAGCGGGCAGATTCAGAAGCCTTGGCGATGGACAGGTCGATTTTGCCTCTATTTTTTCCAAGATGGCGGCCAACGATTACAACGGTTGGGCAGTTGTTGAATGGGAATGTTGCTTAAAGCATCCGGAAGATGGCGCAAGAGAAGGTGCTTTGTTCGTTGCCGATCACATTATAAGAGTAACCGAGCGAGCCTTTGATGACTTTGCCGATGGTGGCGCTGATGAAGTAGCTAACAAGAAAATGCTGGGTATAACCTGATCGCAATAAGCAGTTTGCATTTGCACTAGGAGCTCAATTTGAACGCCGTGCTGCTGGACTTTATACATGACACAACGATCGATTCCATTCCTGAAGAGTCGATACGTACTGCACGCCTTGCATTGCTCGATTTGCTCGGCGTGGCGGTTTCCGGTACGCGAACTGAGCTGTCTCATATCATCAGGGAGCATGCGGTAACTCAATTTGCTGCTCACCCCGACAACACGGCACGTTTACTGTTCGATGGCCGCACCGTTAGCCCGGCTGGTGCTGCATTAGCCGGTGGCTTCACCATCGATTCAGTGGATGCGCACGATGGCCATAAACTCACGAAAGGGCATATTGGTTGCGCCGTATTGCCAGCCCTATTGGCTTTCGTCGATGCGCAACAATCCTCAAAGCGCGCACCGGTAGTTAGTGAGAATGAGTTTTTGTCGATGTTGGTTATCGGCTATGAGATTGGTGCCCGAGCAGGCATGGCTTTGCATCAAACCGCTAGCGACTATCATACGTCGGGCGCATGGGTATCGTTAGCTGTTGCTGCGATTGGTTCGCGTTGTCTGAATTTGACACCTACGCAAACACGAGAGGCGCTGGGTATTGCCGAATATCATGGTCCAAGAAGTCAGATGATGCGAGTCATTGATCACCCTACGATGTTAAAAGATGGTTCTGGTTGGGGTGCGATGGCCGGCGTTTCGGCCGCTTATTTGGCGAAAAACAGCTTTACTGGTGCTCCCGCAATAACCACTGAGGCCGAGGAAGTCAGTGGCCTTTGGTCTGATCTTGGGTCGCTGTGGCGCATGCAAGAGCAATATGTAAAGTTGTATCCTGTTTGCCGTTGGTCGCAACCTGGCATCATTGCAGCGTTAGCCCTGAAAAAACAGGCCGCTTTCACCCCTAATGACATTGAGCGCATCGAGCTGCATACCTTCCATGAAGCGACACGCTTGGCTGCCAGAACACCACAAACAACAGAACAGGCACAGTACAGTTTGCCTTTTCCGTTGGCAGTCGCGTTGGTCCATGGTGATGTTACGGCGGCTGACGTCATGGGTAGCGCATTGCACGATGAAGCTGTGCTTGGGTTAAGTCAATGTATTGAGATGCAGGAAAACGACGAGTACAACAAAGCTTTTCCACTTCACAGAATCGCTAACCTAATTATCGTTCTTAAGAGTGGCCAACGCTTGGAGTCGGGGCCAACAGAGGCCAGTGGCGACCCTGAAAACCCGCTAAGTGATACTCAAATGCAATCAAAGTTTTTGCACTACAGTCAGTGTTTACTGGGCGAATCGAGAGCGCAAACCTTATTAGATCATGTGATGCGTTTTGGTAAAGAGGCCACTATGGATCAATTCTTCTTACAGGTTTTTCCATCAGTCAAACTGAACAACAACAGTAGTGACGAGCCTGTCAGTACAACTGTTGGCAGTTCTCAACAACAGGTCACGATCAACGCCTAGGCAAGTTAATAACCATGAGTGATTCAATCGCGAATACAGGTTCTCGGCGTAAGGGGCGCAAGCGGCGCAGTTCGCACAGTGTTAAACCAGCGGAACCGGTAATTCGGCAACTCGACTCAAAGCAATTGCGCAATCGCTTCGCACCCATTGAAGCACTCGACGAAGAACAAATGGATAGGTTGCACGATGCTTCAATGCAAATGCTGGAAGAGCATGGCATAGAAGTGATGGGCGAACAGGCATTGGCATTATTTCGAAAAGCGGGTGCCTCTGTTGATGCCAACGGTTTGGTCAAGATAGACCGAGCGTTGTTAATGGACATTGTGGCGCAAGCCCCAGCCAGCTTTACGTTAACGCCGCGCAATCCAAAACAAGCCATTATATGCGGTGAGAATGTCATTAACTTTGGTTTGGTATCGGGGCCTCCAAATGTGCACGATGCGGTTAATGGTCGGCGGGCAGGCAATATTGCAGACTATAAAAAGCTGGTGAGCCTTGGACAATATTTTAATGTATTGAGTTTTTTTGGTAATCAGGCTTTAGCGCCCACAGACTTACCCGCAAATACACGCCACCTTGACACCACTGAAATTAACTTAACACTCTCAGACAAAGTATTTTTCGCCAGTGGTATAGGTGCAGGGCGGGCCTATGATGCGGTCAATATGAGTGCCATAGCGCGCGGTTTATCAGCCGAGGAGATGCTACAAAACCCCACACTGCTAACCAACATCAATGTGAATTCTCCTCGAAAACTCGACGACTCCATGGCCTATGGCGCTATGCAAATGGCATTGATGGGACAAGCCGTTACGGTTACACCGTTTACTTTAATGGGGGCGATGACACCAGCCACAATGGCCGCCGCCTTAACACAACAAAACGCAGAAGCCTTGTTAGGTATCGCGTTAGTACAACTCACACGACCCGGTGCCCCCGTGGTGTATGGCGGCTTTACATCAAACGTGGATATGCGTTCCGGTTCACCGGCTTTTGGAACACCTGAAAATGCGATCGCCAATATTGCTGGTGGACAGTTTGCGCGTCGCTATAAACTGCCTTATCGAAGCAGCGCCTGTAACGCATCGAACGCCGTCGATGCGCAAGCCACGTGGGAAACGCAAATGGCACTTTGGGGCTCGGTTATGGGTCATGGGAACTTAACCTATCATGCAGCCGGCTGGCTGGAAGGCGGTTTAGTGGCCTCGTTTGAAAAATTGATCGTCGATTGCGAAATGCTGCAACACATGAGTTATATGCTGCAGCCGTTAAAAATCGACATGGATGAAATTGGTTTGTCGGCAACGAAAGAAGTTGGCCCGGGTGGGCATTTTTTTGGCTGCGAACATACCATGCAACGCTATAAAACTGCCTTCTATGAGCCGTTTCTAAGCAATTGGCAAAATGTTGAGAATTGGCAGCTGGCCGGTGCGAAAGATACCACGCAGCGTGCTACCGACACTTGGCAGGCAATTCTGAATGCGTTCGAGCCGCCGCCGATCGATGCCGCCATTGCAGAGCAGTTACAGGCCTACCGGATAAAACGCTCAGAAAAATTGGGCAAAAACGAGCCAGAGCTTGAACCCATCGACTTCGTTTAAAGACTTGTATAAAACGCTCAAGCGGCAACTACTCTAGAATTTCGATTGATTGAAAGGCAAGTTTTGGTTTAAGGTGAGGCCAGTCAATAACACCTATCCTCAGCTTCAACCCCTTGTCTGGAAATTTTTGCATGTCAAAGATAGAAACAGCCAGTACTGAGTCAAAATCCTTCTCCATTTATTTCGACCGACGAATGCTCAGGATTTTGCTGCTCGGTATTATGAGTGGTTTTCCATGGGTTCTAATTGGTAGCGCACTATCACTGTGGCTCAAAGAGGATGGTCTTAGTCGCAGTACCATCGGCTGGGCCGGGCTGATATTTGGCGTCTATGCAATCAACTTTTGGTGGGCACCGTTAATAGACCGCATTCGGATTCCGTTTTTAACTGACAAAGTTGGTCATCGAAAATCGTGGATCATTAGTATGCAGCTGATCATCCTTGTTTGCCTGTTACTGTGGAGCACGCTGAGCCCAAGCGACAGTCTGGCTGTGGTTATCGGGTTAGGTTTGGTTATCGCTATTTCCTCCGCCACACAAGACATCACCATTGATGCCTTACGGATCGAACAAATAGGCGAGCATGAACAAGCCTCCATGGCTGCAGGTGCCGCTATGGCGGTGGTAGGCTGGTGGACAGGCTACAAGCTCGGTGGTGCCATAACTTTGTTTATTGCAGACGCATTGGAAAAAGCGGGTAACACAAACTACTGGCAGCTCTCGTTTGTGGCACTGTGTTTAATTATTGTTTTGTGTAATTTGGCGTTGTTGTTTGTACCTGAGGTGTCTTCAAAAACCCGTTTATTAGCACAGCAAAAAGATCAGGAACTAGTGGGTTCTAAACTGGGCTTGCCCGGCATTCTCGCCTGGTTAGGTGCAACCGTTATCGGCCCGCTACGCAGCTTTTTCACCAAGAACGGATTGTCCATCGGAATCGCTATTTTAAGCTTTATCTTCTTGTTCAAAATCGGTGAAGCTTTTATGGGCAAGATGTCTATTGTGTTTTATAAGGAAATGGAATTTTCAAAATCTGAAATAGCTATTTATTCTAAATCGCTGGGTTGGATTACCACCGTTGTGTTTACGCTCATCGGTGGTTGGTTTGCGCTGCGTTCTGGCGTGATTAAAGCGCTGTTTCTAGCGGGTATTGCCATGGCCGCTACGAACCTCATGTTCACTTTATTGGCCTGGACCGGAAAATCGGAACTGCTGTTTGCCGTGTCGGTATTACTCGATGATATTGCTGCCGCCTTTGCAACGGTTGCGTTTGTTACGTTTATATCCATGCTGGTAGATCGCACTTACACAGCCACGCAGTATGCCTTGTTGGCATCCATTGGCACCATGGGTAGAACTTTGTTTGCTTCATCCTCTGGCGAGTTAGTGGATTGGCTTGATGGCGACTGGGGCACCTTCTTCATTATTACCGCCTTAATGGTTATACCGTCGTTAGTATTGCTTTGGTTTATTAGAAACAAATTGAATCTGGCCAAAGGCACGCATGAAAATCGCAATGAAGATGCCCCGGTTAGCGCATAACCATGGCAGCGAAGTCTTACTTGGATGCGAAAGGACGCAAGCGTTGGGTGCGTAACGATGAGGTGGCATTCATCGTAAAACAGCTAGGCGATTACCTGATAATAGGTGGTTACCCAGAAGCGCATGCTAAGCGTTATGCACAAATAGCGCATACTATTTCCCGTTGGCCCGAATCGGTCGATAAGTTGGAAGCCAGTGGGAATCTGGATACGTTGCCAGGTGTTGGTGGCACCATTACCGAATACCTGCAGCAAATTATTCTTACTGGTACCACGGATAAATTTAAGGATAATCAATACGGTAAACTTCCACCCAGAAGTGTGCTTGAACTCACTCAGGTGCAACGTTTGGGGGCGAAAACGGCAAAAATGCTGTTTCAGGAGCTCGGCATAAAAACCTTCAAACAACTACACCGCGCTGCAAAAAAAGGTGAGCTAAAAGGTGTTAAAGGCATTGGGCCTAAGATGGTTGAGACCATACTCAATACGGAACAACACTGAATTAAGGGGCATATCGCTGCATAGAGCCCCGAAAGTGGTGCATAAAGGCTCGAAAGCGGCACGTACGACTAAACCACGTTCAGCGAGTGATCAACAAATGTTCCCGTACGTGAACATTTTAAGTATGACGTCATTGTTTGTAACAAAAATTCCCGTACGGTACAAAAATAGAATGGCCTGCAAAAAACACTGTATAATTTCCCGTACGGGCAAATAAACTTGCCAATTGGCATTTTCAGTGCTAATTATACCGTACGATAAAAAATGTGATTGCCATGAAATCTGATGCAGACCCGTACGGTCAGGTAAACAACGTAAAAGAGCTGGGCCAGCTTCTGCGTAAGCACCGCAAACAAAAAGCCTTAACGCTGGAAGGTGCATCTGGTTTGGCCAACCTGAGTGTGCGTTTTTTATCTGAATTCGAACGCGGCAAAGAAACGGCTGAAATAGGCAAAGTGCTCAAAGCGTTGCGCACGCTGGGCCTAGAAGTGATCGTTCAACCGCGCGGCTATGACGCTCAAAGCCCAAAAGACCCGAACAATGCTTGATGAAGACGGTTTAAACGTCTGGTTTAAACAACAGCTGGTTGGTTACCTTTGGCGTAACGCAATCGATTATATTGGCTTTAGATACGATGAAGACTGGATCCTCAACAGTGGCTTTCCGATATCACGTACATTGCCTTTGCAAAATGAAGCGTTTGCAGAAGAGGATGCCATAGCGCATCGCTTTTTCGCCAATCTGTTACCCGAAGGTGGTGCCCGGGAACATATCGTACGAGATCTCAAAGTAGGTGACAGCGATTTCAACTTGTTAAAAGCCATCGGTGGTGAATGCGCAGGTGCGCTGTCGATACTGCCCGCTGAAAAAGTGCCCTCTACGGAACATGGGTATCGGCCACTCACCTCAGATGACATGTCGCGCTTGGTGGTCAGACGAGGGCATCTGTTTGCGAATGAGCCAATCAACGAACGTCCACGCTTATCTTTAGCAGGTGCACAAAGCAAATGTGCTGTGCTAATGAGCGAGAAAGGCTACTTTAATCCGATTGGCGATGCGCCATCTACGCATATCTTGAAATTTGAATCCACCGAGTATAAGCACTTGCCATCCTATGAAGTGTTCACCAGTTTACTGGCTAAAGAAATTGGCTTACCGGTTGTAGACATTGCATTGGAAACACTGGACGGTAAACGCTATGCCAAAGTTGCGCGTTACGACCGTATAAGTGACGCTGATGACATTGAGCGTATCCATCAAGAGGATTTTTGTCAGGCATTAGGCTATGCGCACGCTAAAAAATACCAACACGATGGCGGCCCAACTTTCGCTCAGTGCCTAAACCTTGTTCGTGACACATCTGACGACCCGGCAATCGATAGTCAGAATTTATTGCGTTGGCAGGTTTTCAATGTGCTCGCTGGAAACTCCGATGGGCACGCGAAAAATTTATCGTTGCTGTACCACCGCGATGGCACGATAGGTTTAACGCCGTTTTATGATTTAGTGTGTACGCGCGCTATTGAACGCATAGATGCAAATTTGGCGTTTGATATCGGTGGTGAACGGAATCCTGCAGTTATCACAATGGAAAATTGGACTCAATTTGCGAAAGATTGCGATGTGTCTCTTCGCTTTATGCAGAACACTGTTAAAGACGTAGCTAAAGATTTACTGCGCGCCTTGCCCTTAGTGCGTAAAGCCTTTGACGCAAGCTATGGCAAGTTGTCGGCGTTGGATCGTGTGGAGCGTGTTGTTAAAAAACAGTGCCAGCGTTTTGAATAAGAGTGATTTCGTTCAAACTCCCAAATAGCGCGTTAGCATGGCTGGGTTGTTTTGCACGCTGCTAGCCGTTACCGTTTCAGCGATGACGCCACGTTCAATAAAGCTGACTCTATCAGCAATAGACAACACAGCATCGATGCGTTGTTCTACCAGTAAAATGGCAGCGCCTTCGTCGCGCATTTTAATGGTGACATCGCGTATTAATTGGATCATGCTGGGTTGCAAGCCTTCGGTGGGTTCGTCTAGCAAAATTAAATCAGGTTCAATGCACAAGGCACGAGCCATTGCCAGCATTTGTTGCTCACCCCCCGACAAGGTTTCTGCTCTTTGTTTTAACCGTTCTTTTAAGCGTGGGAACAGTTCGAGTACTTTGTCTTTTGTGCTCGTGCCTTTACCCCGTACCATCAAACCAACTTCAATGTTCTGCGCAACGCTGAGTTCTGTAAAAAGGCCGCGACCTTGTGGCACATACGCAATTTTTTGTTTTGGAATTTGATGTGCGGATAGCCCGTTAAGCGAAACGTTATTAAAGCTTAGCGTGCCTTTGTTAGCCGTCACCAGCCCCATAATGGTTTTTAAGGTTGTGGTTTTACCCGCACCGTTGCGGCCCAACAAGCAATGTATTTCGCCGGGTTTAACATTCATCGATACGTCGAACAGTACTTGAACCTGATCGTAGGCTGCTCCTACTTGTTTAAGCTCTAGCATGGCTTATTGCGTACCTAAGTAGGCAGCTTGCACTGCATCGTTGTTACGGATTTCAGCCGGTGTGCCTTCTGCCAACACCAAGCCCATGTCTAACACGGTTATGTAGTCGGCGCATGCCATAACCACGTTCATATTGTGTTCGATTAATAATATGGTGGCCTGTTTTGCTAGCTGCTTAATCAGTTTGTTAAACGCCTCAATTTCATCCTCAGCCAAGCCTTGCGTAGGTTCATCCAGAATAAAAAGTTTTGGCTGCTGCGCAACGCCCATGGCAATTTCCAGTAAGCGTTGGTGTCCGTAGCTCATGTCGCCAGCAATATCGTTAGCTTTATTGTGTAAGTTCAGTTGTTCAAGCGTTGTTTCCACACGCTCATTGACCTGTTGCCGATGAGAGCCAATAACGCGTCGTGCTGCAAGTGCCACATTTTCGCGCACGCTGAGTGTTGAAAACACCGACGTAATTTGAAATGTGTACGCCATACCCATGGCAATTCGTTCGTGGGCAGGCAAAGCAGTGACATCTTGCTGATTAAAAAACACCTGCCCCGAACTTGCCCGAATTCTGCCACACAACAAACTAACAAAAGTTGATTTGCCCGCACCGTTAGGCCCAATGATGGCTCTTATCTGACCTTCTGGGAGTTCGAAGTTAACGTTGCTAACCGCATTAAGTGCTGCAAAGCTTTTGCTCAAATTGACTGTGCTTAATAAGGTCATGGCAGCCACGGTAAGAAACGTTTACGGATAACACCGGCTAAACCGTGTGGCGCGAATAGGGTAAGCAACACCAAACAAATACCGGCAATCAGCATGTAGGCTGTAGTGAACTGGCTTGAAAGATCGATAAGGTAAAACATAAAAGCACAGCCTAACAACGGCCCGATGGTGGTACCTGCGCCACCGAGTAGCACCCACAACAACGGAAATATAGAGTACTGAACGCTGGCGAATGTGGCTCCAGCATAGCCAAACAACAGTGCATAGCATGCACCTGAAAGGCCCGATAAAGTCCCTGATGTGATAATGGCCAGTAGCTTCAAACGCTGTACGTTGTAACCAAGCATTCTGGCACGTTCTTCGTTTTCCCGAATAGCCACCAACGCTCTACCAAAACCGGAGTTAACCAAATAGGCAATAGCGAAAAAACACAACGTAAAAATAAGCAGTGCGAAGAAGTAGCGCGTGTCGGGCTGGGTGAGGTCAATATTAAAAAGTACACGATCCGCTTGTTTTAAAACGATACCTTCGTCGCCTCGCGTATATTCGCCCAGATACAGTGCAGTCAAATAACCTGCTTGTGCAAACATTAACGTCACTATCATGAAAGCCACACCGGTTGTGCGTAGCGCAAGATAACCAATACACACAGAAATGGCTATTGATGCTGCGATGGCGATTAGCATGGCTGGCACAACGCTGACGTCTAGCCAATGCAAGCTTAAGCTCAGCCCATACATGCCAGCGGCAAAAAACAGCGCATGACCCAGACTGAGCAGGCCTGTGTAACCGAACAACAAGTTGTAACCCATGGCGTAAATTGCCAGTACTAAAATTCTAGCCAGGTTGCCACTGTGGTATTCAGGCAGTACCCAGTACAGCAGCACCAACAAAGCGGCCACTAAGCCATGTAAGGCGAAACTTTTGCTAGCCTGATTCATTCCGCCGACTTACCAAACAGGCCATTGGGTTTAAAAATCAACACAAACGCAACTAACAGCGTGGCCAAAATTTTCGCCAATGTGGGTGAAAAGAACACGGAAATAATACCGTCACTAAGCCCGATAAAAACAGCGGCAACAACCGTACCTAATAAGCTGCCCAATCCGCCAATAATCACGACGATAAAGGATAGTAGTAATGGATCCGCACCCATTAAATAGTGTGCTTGTTGAATGGGTACCACCAGCACTGCGCCCAAAGCAGCAAGAGCTGCACCCAAACCAAACACCATGGCATACACTTTATCGACAGGTATGCCATGGGCGGTAGCCATGTCGCTGTTCAGTTGTGTGGCGCGCATGATTAACCCCCACTTGGTGCGTGTTAATACTAACCACAACATCAGTAGGATAACCACGGCTGCCACAATAACGGCAAGTTTATAGGTTGTTGTGCCAAGGCCCCAAGGCCAAATGAGCGTGAAGCCGTCTGCGCCGTTTTCAAACCACGGAAGCGCAATGCGTTTATTAAAAGGTGCGGTAACAGGGCGGGCTTCCGGGCCGAACGTCATCAGGGTGAGTTGTTGGATGATGTACAGCACACCGATGGTGGCAACAATGGTGCGCTCGGGGTTGTAGTTGATGCGACGCAATATCAGGTAATCGGTGGTGGCTGCTATTAGGCCCACTAACAACGGTGCAAACAATAAAGCCAACACGAAACCCAGGACGGGGTGCGCGCCTAGCATTGAGGTTATCCACCACGCAAACACGGCACCCAGCATAAAGAACTCGCCGTGGGCAACGTTGACCACTCGCATAATACCAAACACCAGACTCAAACCAACCGCCGTCAGTGCCAATACAGCAGCGGTAATGGAGCCTTCGAGTAAAGCCAGGAATAAGTGCGGGCCGAAATCCATCGTTACAATTTTTTGATTGGCTGGAAAGAACGTTTCCTGACTGCATTGCAGCCAGGAAATTGTCTATTGTTTGCTGTGGTTGTTAAGTCTATCGTTCGAAACACACAAAGCATTGAGCGAACTCAGCATCTTGAATGTTAGATGCTTTGATAGCAAACGTTACGTTTAGAACGATTGCTTGGTGTAGTCAACCTCGTCTTCATAGAAGGTGTCTTCAATTGACGTGGTATGTACTAGCTCTAGCTTACCGCCGTTAACCTTCGATATATATTGATGCCCGAATGCTTGGTGGGTTTTGCCATTAAATATTTTGGCTCCTTGTGGATGTTCATCAGACAGCGGCATATCGCTCATTGCTTCAACAGCTTCAATGAGTTTGCTACGGTCTGCGGGGCCTTTGTAGTCGCAGCTTTCCATGCCCGCTTTTATGATGTACAAGGTTTCCCAGCAACCGAACATATGCGCATAGGTGGATACATCTTTAGAGTCAGTAACCGATGCACCGTTGTTGTCAACACCGACGGCCGCTCTGTAGAGCTTATCGTGCGATGATTGATCCGCTTGCGCATAGCGAGGGTTACCTTCCCAAAAATAAGTGCCTTCTAAAAATTCTAAGCCGGGGCTGGCAATGTCTACCGCTTCGAGGCTGTCGATAAAACCGAAAATGGCCGGTTTACTGGGCCCGAAAAATTCGCCCATCTCTTTAACGAAAGTTAATACAGCCGGGCCTACCATCACGTGATAAATAACTTCAGTATCGCGAGGTATTTTTGCAAAGTATTTGGTGAACGATGTTTCAGTAGGTGGTATGGCAATTTTCGCCAATATTTCGCCGCCCTGATTTTCAAAAGCCGTAGAGAAGTAGTCGCGGTGATCGTGACCGAACGCAAAGTCAGGGTAAATCATGGTGACCTTCTTGCCCAGATTTTTTGCCACGTACGGGCCCATGGCTTCTACCTGACTTTTAACATCGGTGATGCCGGGTTGTAAGGTGTAGCGATTCAACTGACCGCTGGCAACATGGTGCCCCTCGGATACCACAAAGTAGGGCATCTTTAATTCGCCGGCACGCGGGGAAGAACCCATAACCACATGGCTGAATAAGGTACCGAACGAGACATCACATTGGTGCTTGCTAGCAAACTTCTCCAACACTTCAGCGCCACGTTTAGGGTCTGTGCCGTCATCTTCAGCCACAATTTCAACCATGCGGCCATTGATACCACCTTGTTCGTTGATGCGCTTTACCGCTGCTGTGGTGGTTCTGTCGTACCATCGCCCATAAGCGGCGCCGATACCGGTGCGGTGGACCTGAAAGCCAATGCGAATGGGCTGCGTGCTTTGCGCTTGAGAGTGCCCAATCAAACCTGGCAACGTGCCGCTGCTGGCGATTGCACCGGCACCGACTGCCAGTTTTTTCAGCGCTTGTCGACGGCTAATGTCTGATAAAGGATACTTGCTCATTGTGTGGCTCCGGTTTAGCTAACGAGTGTGCACATTGGTTTTTGTGCTGATCCGCATTAGATAATCGCGCGGATTGAAGAAAAAGTCCAATAGTTTGCTTCGAATAATGCGTTAGCTGCCTAAAGCGCCAGTGCGTGGTCATGCACCTCGAGGTGCTGCAAGCAACCACAAGCCCAAAAATGTATAACCAACCATCAATATGGCGAACGGCGTTTGGCTTAAAATTGCTTGTGTTCGATTTTTGTGCAACTGCAAAGCAATGTTGTGGGCTAGCAGTACCGATAATAAGTGGCCAGTAACCACCGCTAAACCTTGCGTTAGCCAAATAATCTTCACGCTATCGCGTGTGTTGAGAAAACCGGTACTCACAAAATGTTGCCCCAGCTTTAGGATATCGGCGCCATCGTTGAGTGGGTCTGAGTATGCTTGTAATGCGTATTGAGCGTTAACCATAAAGCTTGTTAGGTAATGCGCAAAATGATAAGCCAACGCAATAGGCAAAAGTGATACAGACATAGCAGCAAAGGCATTCCGGAAGCTAATGGGTTGCTTTTCTAAGGTAGATGGATCCCCTGATTTACGATAATGCATCGCTACCAGTCGTAAGCCCAGTTTGATACACAATGCCACTACAACTAATAGCGCGACACTCGCAATCAGGATGCCGGCAACGGTTTGCCCAACAACTGCGGATCGGCCAGGAAAGGCTAATGGGTTTACACCTATTTTTGCCAGCCACCAGAACGTTTCGTTCAAGCCATCAAAGCTGCCGCAAGCCAACAGGGTAACAATGAAACAGGCAAATCCCATCGAGCGGTTCAATGGTTTTTTTAAATGCCACGCAGGCAGTCCGATACGCAATTGCGAATGTGTTGTACTGTGCCGGACCCGTTGAAGCGGACCCAGTTTACTGTAGGCACGTAGCATAACACTTAAAAATTCACCGTACTTTAGCCACACTGTATCGCCAAATAAAATCAGTGCTATAAAAGTGGTAAGCCAATAAACGCTGACTACCCAAAACAAACGCAATGGATCTTCTGGGGCAATATCAGCAAGCACAAAAGCGGTACAGCCAAATAACAACACAATGGCAGGCACATAATAGAGTCGTTCAGAAATCCGTAATGGCGGATTCTCGCGGATCGCTTTTGGCACAACCAGTTGGTACATACCCGACCACGGATTGAGCCAGTTCCAAACATTGCCCAAAAGTGCGTTTAAAACCACAAACCCCATCCAGAACAACGTCCAAATACTCAACGGCAAAATATTTTTGAGTGGATCGTGTGGGCCGAATAGCCCGGATGTGAGCCACAAAAGTAGTATGCAAAAACTCAGCAAACTAACAATGGTTTTAGCGACTGGCTGTTGTTTTATTAAGAACAGGTTTGCATCGGAAAAAATCTGGTGGCTGAGTTTGTTAGGTAAAACACACAGCGCCAGCGTGGTGATCAGTACCGCAAGCACACCTGACCAAATATAGACTTTGGTAGGTAGCAACAAAACAAAGCCTTGTTCTGTTGTATGAGCAATAGCCGGGTTAAATAGTGCGCTCAGCAGAAGCAACGTTAAAACGCTTGCCAAGCATGTAATCGCGGGTTTCATGTAGCGGATTATGCCGCTGAATGGTCGGTAGCGGAAGCAAAAGATGCAACCGCTACCAGTGTAACTATTTTACTGGACGGTTATCGTCGTTTGTAAGCGCGAACATAATCAATTTCAAGCGCTGGATTGTTGAATTGGTTTATATCGTTTTGCGTGGGCCAACGTTCGTTCGATGGTCGCCCAAGGCCACCTGAGCTTGTGGGGTAGTTGGTCCAATTTCCGCCTAATGCCAAATTTAATATGATGTACAGCTCTTCGTAATTGACGTTGCCATTGTTTAGCTCGCTGACCTGCTGTCCGTCGATAAACCAGGTGATCTTATTAGGTTCCCATTCAACGGCGTAAACGTGGTAATCCTGACTGTAATCGGTGCCGGTGAAGATTTGGCCTTCAGGGTAAGGCTTGATCAGGTTAGGATCACCGCCGTAGCTGGTAGTCACATTGTTGAAGTAGTGAAACGAGTTGTATACGTAATGAGGTGCATGGCCTAAATTTTCCATGATGTCTATTTCAGACTTATGGGTTCCCTCGTAAACGCGGTTTTGATGGTGCAACCAAAAGGCCGGGAATGTGCCGGTTTGGCCCGGAATTTTTATGCGCGCTTCGAAGTAGCCGTATTTCTGCTTAAACTTGTCGTAGCTCGCAATGGCTCCCGATAGGAAATCTTGCTGCGAAACCATCTCGTAGAGTGATCCATGAGATGAGGTTGTAGGGCCTTGCTTTAATGGATTGCGGATAGCACGTATGGCTAAACGTTGCCCGTCGAGTTCAAACGGATTGTGTTTTGGCACGACGGTGTCTTTGTGCCCTTGATCGGGTGAAAGCGTATTGACATAAAACTGGCTTTCTCCATTGATCACTCGGTATTCGTAACGCTCGCCATTCCACTCGCCATCCCAGCGCAGTTGAGTATGCCAGCGGTTCGGATTGATACTGCCGCCATTGAATTCGTCGCTGAATACTAATTCGTAGTTTGGCTTATTGGTGGCCTCGGGAATTGTCCATGAAATAGGATCAATTAGGCCTGTATCGTTTTGCGCGACCGGTGTTGGGGGTGGTGCCGCGGCTTGGCTGGTATTGTTAGTTACGTACAACTTTACCGTGTCTGATGGGGCAGAGTATTGCCATTGGCCGTTGATCGCTTTCACTCTGAAAGAATGATCGCCTGTCCAAAGGTTGCGGCTGTAATAGTGTGTATCGGTTGTAGTGCCTACTTGTGCACCGTCTACAGTAACTTCATATTGCGTGGCGCCCGGTGTCCAGTCCCATTCCCACTTAACCACTGAAGGTTCAATTTCTGACCCGCGTGGATTAGCTGGGGTTTGTACTGAGCCATTGTCTTCGTTGGTACCGGAATTAGTTTGCGTGGTAGCTGACTGAGCAGTGGATGCCTGGCTAGCATTACCCGTGATGATTAATTTGAACGTTTCAGATTGTGCAGAGATCTGGTTCGCATCATTGAGCGCTTTTACCGACAGAGAGTGCTCACCTTTCCATAAATTGCGGCTGGTGTATTGCAGCTCGGATGTGATGTCAACGGCAGAACCATCTACCGTCACTTCATACTTAGTGGCGGATGGAACGGCTGACCAAGTCCAGGTGGCAGTCTGCGATTCTGTTTCTGTGCCACTCACGTTAGTGGGTGCACTGAGGCCTGCAGTATTTGTACTTTGGTTAACTTGTGTGGCTCGCTGGGTTTCGGTGCTTTGTTGAACAGTGGATTGTGCACCTAAATTTATTTTGATCGTGGCGGATGAGGCGGAGAACTGGTTGTTCCAGTCAATCGCGCGAACGCGCATTGAGTGTTCACCTTGCCAAAGGTTGTTGTGAACGTAATAAGGGTTTGGCGTTTTGAAGACCTGTGAGCCGTCCACAACGATTTCAAATTCTTTTGCACCAGGAGCCCAATCCCATTCCCATTTTATTTGAGATGCGCCGGTGACGGTTCCGCGCGGATTGGCAGGCGCGTCTATCGCTAATGCGTTTGTACAAACGAGCAAAGCAAACAGTGCAAATTGAAGCCTGGCTGGAAAAGTCAGAGGTTGAAGCAGATTCATTGGTTGTGGCTCGTTCTTTAAATTTATAGTGATTCGAAGATATTGTTCGGTTATCAACTGGCCGTTCAGTCCCATTCGTTTAGCTCAGAAACTGTATCCTTACGGTGTGAACTGCATAACGGTAGAATTTTGACTCAAAAAGATGAATTTAGGCTGAAAATATCGACCAATTAGCTTTATTTGTTCGCTAAACACACAAATCTTGCTGAATATTAATCTGATTGATTCCATAAGTTCATGATTATATTGAGAGTAAATTCCCAAGTGATAACTGGTTCACAAATGATTTTCTGTGTATGAGTTCACGTTAGGTGTGTGAACGTATCAATGAGCGGATGTGCTGAAATCTGTACTATCATTTTTGACAGTTTACGGCGCACTCGCTGGCGTCCTCCTCAAAGTGGTGCTGATGAAATTGAATAAAGTAGTTATAGAAGGGTCTGAAAGTTTCGCTCAGTATTGTTTTGATCGATATGCGCTACGGGACTTGCAAATTAAAGTCCAGCAAGTACCCGAGGCTGCCGAATTGCTCAAATGGCAATTAACGGAGGAACAGTGGAGACGGCAGATTCTGTTGGCAATCAGCATGATTGAACGGGATTGAAGTTGACGCAAGCCACATTAGAAACTGCTTTATCTCAGCAAGCTCGCGTTACGCTTGCGCATACGCCTACACCTATTGAAGCACTAAACAACTTAAGCGCAATGGGTCACTGTTCACTTTATGTGAAACGCGATGATTGCACGGGCGTTGGTATGGGTGGCAACAAAATCCGGCAGCTTGAATATTACGTTGGTGATGCATTGGCAAACAATGCCAATCTGCTGTTAATAACAGGCGCGATTCAATCAAACTTCACCCGAAGTGTTGCTGCTGTGGCGGCAAAATTAAATCTGCATTGTCACGTTCAGCTTGAACAGCGGGTTGCTAATTTTAGCGAACAATATACAAACAATGGCAACGTGTTTTTAAACCAGTTATACGGTGCCAACATCTCTTATTTTCCGGAAGGCGAGAATGAAGCAGGCGCCGACAAGGCGTTGGAAGAAATCGCTCAACGTTATCGTTCTGACGGGTTTAAACCTTAC
>CALDTX010000153.1 GCA_937923565.1 uncultured Granulosicoccaceae bacterium
GGGCTTGGGTTTTGAAAGCCAAAAAAAACGGCTGTGCGATTCGCTGCTTTTGCTGCGTCGATGTCTGCGGCAACAAGACCCTTTTGTATTAAGGTGGGGTATTGTTCAAACCACCGGTTCCATTGTTCAAAGTTATGAACAACCTCACGAAAGTTTTCATGGTAGGCAATGGTTACATGTATTGCGTCGACATTACCTTCGCGTAGTTGTCGAAAGATTTTCTCCGACCAATTGGCATACTGTAAACCGTCAATTCGCATTAGGGTTGCCCGGCACTGATGTAAGCCGTTTTAACGGTTGTGTAGAATTCAGCTGCAGCGCTGCCTTGTTCACGCGGACCATAAGAACTATCGCCTCGACCACCAAACGGTACGTGATAATCGGTACCGGCAGTTGGCAAATTAACAGTGACAACACCGGTACGTGCATTGCGACGAAAATGTGTAGCACGTGCAAGACTCTTCGTAACAATACCCGATGTTAGTCCGAAGTTTGTATCGTTAACGATCGAAAGGCCTTCGTCGTAGCTGCCAACTTTTATAATGGCGGCCAGTGGCGCAAACATTTCTTCGCGATTTATTCTCATTGCATTGTTGGTATTAATAAACACACCCGGAGACATATAATAACCCTCATGAGTCATATTGAGCTGTTCGCCACCGCACAGAAGCTCTGCACCTTCACTTTTACCCAATTCAACATAGTTTAGATTTTCTTTAAGTTGCTGTTCGCTAACCACTGGCCCCATTTGTGTGCCTTGTTCCAACGCGTGTCCCACTTTCATCGATTGCGCGGCGGCAACGAGTTTTTCAGCGAAAGCATCGTGTAGACTTTCGTGAACCAGTAGACGAGAAGAGGCCGTGCATTTTTGACCGCTGCCGCCAAAGGCGCCGCCAGCTGCAACGGTAACGGCGGTATCAAGGTCGGCATCGTCCATAACCAACAGTGCGTTTTTAGAGCCCATCTCCATTTGAATTTTGGTTAAGTTGGCGATCGCTGACACGGCTATTTGTTTTCCCACAGGCACTGAACCGGTAAAAGAAATCGCCGCGACGTCCGGGCTTTCAACCAGTTGTTGCCCGATGCTGCTGCCTGCGCCCATAACCAGCGAAAATAAGCCTTTGGGAATATCTTGTTTTTCAATGATTTCAGTTAATGCAACAGCAGAGGCGGGTGTTATGTTCGCAGGCTTCCATACCACAGCGTTGCCGTAACACAGAGCCGGCGCAATTTTCCACGACGCGGTAGCGGTTGGGAAATTCCAAGGCGAAATTACAGCGACGATACCAACCGGTTCGCGTCTAACGTCGATCTCAATGCCATCGCGCACGCTGTCAGCGTTTTCGCCAATTTGGCGTAAGCACTCCGCGGCATAGTAGGTAAAAAACTGACCCGCCCGATAAACCTCTCCTTTGCCTTCGGCGAGTGGCTTGCCTTCTTCACGGCTTAACAAGGTACCCAGTTCTTCCGAGCGATGCATCATTTCGTTGCCAATGGCCATTAATACCGCTTGCTTACGCTCCATGCCATAGGCGGCCCATTCTTTTTGTGCGCGTTTGGCACATTCCAGAGTGCTGTTGAGCTGCGCGCTGTTGGCCTGAGCGTAAACACCGATTAAATCGGATAAGTCAGATGGGTTGCGATTTTCGATAGTTTGGTCACCAGCAGCCCAATTGCCGGCGATAAGATTCAGCTGTAAGTCGGTCATTTTTTTTACGCGGTTTAAATTGTTTGGCGAGAATGACATTTTCGACTAAATCAGTCAAACTGAAATAACTTAATTAAATTTCAAATATATTGAAATGGCAATCAAGATTGAAATGTTGCGTTGTTTTAGCACTGTAGTGCAGTGCGGAAATTTGGCTGAGGCGGCGAATCAGCTGTCGCGCACACAATCTGCCGTCTCAATGACCCTAAAGCAGTTAGAAACGCAGCTTGGTCAGCGCCTGTTCGAAAGTGACCGCAAACGAAGTCTTACGCCACTGGGTGAACAAGTTTACGAATTGTCGCTAGAACAGTTGCGATTGTTTGATAGTACGGTGAACGCGATGCAATCTGCCGCTGCTTTCCCGCAAGGGTTGTTACGCATCGCGTCTGTGCCTTCGGTGTCGAGTGTTCTGTTTTCCTCGGTTATACAAACGCTCACTCAGAATCAACCCGGATTAAAAGTGGAGCTGCAGGACGCGGATACACAACATGTTATTAAAGCGCTAATTCAAGGCCAGGCCGACTTCGGCATTGTGTCGGGTTATCACACGTTGAATGGCATTAGAAGCATCCTGTTGTTTGAAGATCAGTTTGGATTAATCTGCGCAGCGAAACATCCTTTAGCCACACAAGATCAGCAGCCAACAATTGCTGATATAGCGGCTGCGCCACTCGTTGGAAATATGCTGTGTAAGAGCATTGAGTCGGCGGAATTTCAAACGGCGTTGTCGCAAGCCATGGTTACTGTGCACAACACACTATCGTTAATCGGCATGATCAAAACGCAAAACTGGGTGTCGGTGTTGCCAGAGAAAGTGGCACAGATTTCTCCGGTTGAGCTGACGTTCAGAAAAGTGGTTTCCATTGAAGATAAACGACCGGTTTATGCGCTGATTAGAGAACGCTCGCCCAACTTGCGTTATGCCGAAGAACTCGCTGAAATCATTAGCAAAACTAATTGGCGTTAAGACTGCGCGTTAGAAATAATTTATTGCCTCAATTGCGCATTCGCGTCATGATGTTGTAGAAGTTCACCGGAACCATCGCATGCACCGAGATTGCCATGACTCACAGTAAATCAGACGTCGCTTTGCTTGGGTATACCGATCGACTTTCAGCGCGGCCCGGTGAATCTATTGCGTTTAAAGTTTCTTCTTCATTATCTGAACCTTATGCTGC
Organism: uncultured Granulosicoccaceae bacterium; assembly: GCA_937923565.1. Taxonomy (GTDB): domain Bacteria; phylum Pseudomonadota; class Gammaproteobacteria; order Granulosicoccales; family Granulosicoccaceae; genus Granulosicoccus. The sequence goes on from CALDTX010000153.1 coordinate 2,887, forward strand.
GCGTTTATGTCGCTCAATATCTGCCGATGCAAACCCTGCGGGATTGGGCATTGTTGAACAATCCGCTAGTGATTTTTTTCATGAGCAGTCGTTTGAGTCGCGCTATCAACCGTTTTATCCAGGCTCTTATGGGCGCAGTACAACCGCCGTAAAACTGGATAACGATCAAAGCTTTTCGATTTCGGTACGGATCTGGCCTACGTTAACGAAAGCTTCACCGCAAACCATATTGGCTTGGGGGAATGTTCACCTTTTTATAAATACTTGTGGCGCTGTGTCGGCGACCGTTGGCAATGCAACATTGAATATTGATTCAGTTTTGTCGCTTCGGCACTGGTACGAACTTACGTTGTCGTTTAGTCAAAGTCAAAAAGCACTCACTTTAAAGCAAATTGCTTTGCAAGGTTCTCAGCCATTGCAATCGCATTCAGCGCATTGTGGTGTCGCTGCGTTACCCGAACAAAATGCCATCGTTGTTATAGCAGCTCGAAACGCGGCAGAACATTTTACGGAGCATTTCAACGGAAAAATAGAATCACCGAAACTATACCAGTCAAACGATGAAGCCAATTGGCAGTTAATGTCTGCTTGGAATTTTTCAAAGAACATGGCTTCGAAGCTTGTGCCTAATGTTGTGCCTGAAGCACACGAGCTTCAATTAGTAAACCTTCCAGCAAGAGCCATGGCAAGTTCACAATGGGACGGCAGTGAAATGTGTTGGCGACATAAACCTGCGCATTATGAAGCCATACATTTTCATGATGACGATA
>CALDTX010000154.1 GCA_937923565.1 uncultured Granulosicoccaceae bacterium
GTCATCAAGCGAAGAGGTTTAATGTTGAATCTCATAGGTGAAGCAAGACGAAATAATAGACCGCTTTTGTTTTAAACTAAAGGTACCGCGTCTTTAGCGCCACAATTCCTTTTATAAAGTGTCAGAAGAAACCAGCACCAAACACATCCATGCGAGTTGGCAGGAATTTCTCGATACGCAGTTCAGTCAGCCCTACATGCAAGAGCTGCGGGCTTATCTGGCTCAGCGGAAAAAGAAGCGCGCTGTGGTTTATCCACACTCAAGCCTTTGGTTCCATACCTTTATGCTAACCGCTTTTGACGATGTAAAGGTGGTGATATTAGGACAAGACCCGTATCACGGCCCCGGGCAAGCCCATGGGCTCAGTTTTTCGGTGCCACCGGGCGTTAAAGTGCCGCCATCGTTATTGAACATTTATAAGGAAATCGACTCAGACTTGGGCAGTGGCTCCGATAACGCCGACGGTGCCGTACCTTTGGCGGTTAAAAAGTCAGGTTGCCTCATTCCATGGGCTGAGCAAGGTGTATTTTTATTGAACAGTGTATTGACAGTAGAGCAGGGTCAGGCCGCGGCGCATCAGGGCCGTGGCTGGGAAAATTTTACCGACACTGTCATTGAAAAATTGAGTTCTGAACGAGATAACCTCGTGTTTATGTTGTGGGGTAGCTACGCGCAAAAAAAAGGTGCCGTTATCGATGCCCGTAAACACCTGATTTTAAAGGCTCCGCACCCGTCACCGTTGTCGGCGCATCGTGGATTTATGGGTTGTCGTCACTTTTCTCAGGCAAACAGCTATCTTTTAAAACAGGGAAAAAAAGAAATTGACTGGTTTCAGGTGAGCTAACACGTGTTGTTAACCCCTGTCGTTAACAACAGGTTCGGTATGCGTTTGATTTTTTCATTAACACGGCAAGTGGTTCGACAATTACGCACGTTTGCGTTGCTGGCTATTTTTAGTTCCATCGCTGTTGTTAACAGTGCCCACGCCTCGCAATTTCTGGAGCGGGAAAGTGTTCGTGCTTTCATACGTGATATCAGTGCAGAACATCAACTAAATCAAAACAACGTTGCCGCTTTGTTTGCCAAAGCCAACTATCAACAAAGTGTGATCGAAGCTATTTCAAAGCCTGCAGAACGTGTGCTGAGCTGGTCAGACTACCGGGGTATTTTCATCAAGCAAAAACGCATTGATGCCGGACGCGAGTTCATGCAGCAGTACGCAGCTGAACTTGGCCGGGCAGAGGCTCAGTATGGAGTGCCTCGGGCCGTCATCTCAGCGATCATCGGTGTAGAAACTTTCTACGGTCGCATAACCGGTAAGCACCACGTGTTTGAATCTCTGGCAACGTTGGCATTCGACTACCCGCCACGCGCAAAATTTTTCAAATCTGAATTAGCTGAATTTATCGTCCTGTCGCAAACCGAAGGTTGGGATACATTAGCCGTGAAAGGGAGCTATGCCGGTGCAATGGGGTGGCCACAATTTATTTCCAGCAGTTACCGTCAATACGCCGTTGATTTCGATGGCGATAACCAGCGAGATTTGTTTGGTAGTACCGCCGATGTGATTGGCTCGGTTGCCAATTACTTAGCCGTACACGGATGGCAACCTGGCGCCAGTATCGCCACGAAAGTCAAATACAAAGCTGCTCAAAAGCCCGTTTTAGAACAGTGGGAACGAACGTCGTTAAAACCAGCCATAGCAGCTCAGACAGTGAGAAATGCAGGTTTTAACGCAGCTTCAGAGGGAAACCTGAGAGTCATGAAGTTTGATACGCCCACCGCTGTTGAGTACTGGTTTGGTTATCAAAATTTTTACGCAATTACCCGCTACAACCACAGCGCTATGTATGCAATGGCGGTGTTTGAGTTAAGTCGTTTGCTTGAAACGGGTTCCTAGTTTTTTGTTTTCATTCCATCTTAAGAGAAATACCATGAACGATCTGAGCGCGCGAGTGGTTAAACCTAATACAGAACGTTTGAAACTCTTAACCACGCTATTGGCCTGTGTTGCTCTGTTGAGCGCCTGCAGCATCGGTGGGCCTCGTATCTCGGGTGATGGCCCCGGTAATGATCGCCGAGCGCAACAAGCCAGTGAGGTGCAGGTTCAAAATCTGCCAAAATCTCGCTACGGCAACATGGATTCCTATAAGGTTTTCGGCAAACAATACACAGTGCTTGACAGCGCAGAGAACTTTACCGAGCAGGGCGTAGCCTCGTGGTACGGCAGTAAGTTTCATGGCCGAAAAACATCAAGCGGTGAAATTTACGATATGCATGCGCTCACCGCAGCGCATAAGCATTTGCCGTTACCGACTTTTGTGCGTGTGACCAACCACGATAACGGCAATAGTGTGGTGGTAAAAGTGAACGATCGTGGCCCGTTCGTAGGCGATCGAATAATCGATATGTCTTATGCCGCAGCCAAGCGTTTAGACATGACACAAGCGGGAACAGCGAACGTTAGCGTTGTCGCGTTGTCAACTCACCATGTTGCCAGTCATCCTGCGCCAAGCAAAGACGCTATGCCCGCTCAGCCGGACGTCGTTGCGCCGGTTTTGCAAGCCGTCCCTGTAGTGGCGATAGAACAAAGCGGTGAAAAAATTACCGCTGTGCGATCTTCGTACTATATTCAGTTAGGGGCTTTCAAACATGCGCCCAACGCTAAGGTGTTGGTGTCGGATGTCGAAGAAAAAATCGGCAAACCTGCTTTTGTGGAGATGGATCGCGCTGAAGCGCTTTACCGGGTCCGCATGGGGCCGTTTCGCACTGAAGAAAATTTAAACATTACAGTGTCTGAGTTAGCCAGCGCAGGTATCGAAAGCTACACCACAGTAGGCAAAATACAATAAGCTTCGACTCAACAACGCCAAATACTTTACACTAATGGCACGCTATTCTTTTGGTGGCCAGATAATCCAACTTATTACCGTTCATGCAGATGTTTTTCCAAACAAATAATCGCGCCTTTTTCACATTGCTAACACTTTGCCTGGCTTTTTTAAGCGTAAGTGTGGTTCATGCGGCACCTTTACCAGCGCCGCCGCAGCTGTCGGCCAAGAGCTTCCTGCTTATTGATCACATTAGTGGTGAAGTGCTGGCAGAAAAAGAATCAAAAAGCCGTATAGAGCCTGCCAGTTTAACGAAAATAATGACGGCCTATTTGGTCGCAGCAGAACTTGCCAGAGGCTCATTAACAGAAGCAGATCCCGTCATCGTGAGTGATTACGCGCAGTCGATGCCCGGCTCACGTATGTTTATCGAAGCGGGTAAAACGGTCAGTGTTGGCGATTTGGTGCGCGGTTTAATTGTGCAGTCTGGTAACGATGCCAGTGTGGCTTTGGCGGAACACATTGCTGCCAGCGAGCAGGGTTTTGTTTCCATGATGAATCGCATGGCTGAAAAACTGAACATGACCGGCACCAACTACATGAATGCTTCAGGCTTGCCTGATCCGGATCATTACACCACGGCCGCCGATCTGGCCTTGTTAGCCAGAGCCATGATTCAGGATTACCCAGCCTTTTATTCTTTGTATGCACAGAAAAGTTTTACCTTCAACAATATTGCGCAGAACAATCGCAACAAATTGCTGTGGCGAGACGACTCCGTCGATGGCATGAAAACCGGTCATACAGAAGCTGCCGGTTATTGTTTAGTTGCGTCTGCTGTGCGCGACGACATGCGTCTTATTAGCATTGTGTTGGGCGCCAATAGCGACAAAACACGCATTGCAGAAAGCCAGCGTCTTCTCAATTACGGTTTCCGATTCTTTAAAACGCAGCGTATTTATGCGGCCGGGGAAGTGGTTAGCGAAGCACGCATCTGGATGGGCGATACTGAACAAATAGCGCTGGGTGTTGCTGAAGATTTATACGTTACCTTGCCCCGCGATTCATTCGAAACATTGCACAGCCAAATTGAGGTTAGTGAATACATCAAGGCGCCAGCGCGTATCGGACAAGAGCTGGGCCGCTCGGTGTTAACGGCGGATAACCGCGTGGTGCGCGAAATTCCGTTGCTGGCCTTGCAAAAGGTCAATGAAGGCGGCATCTTCTTGCGCATGAAACATTCGATATTGCGTTATTTTCAATAGTGAACGATAAGCCCCTTAAAAACGGTGCTGTAACAGAGCCTGAAAAGAGCTCGTTGATTGAATACCCGGCTAAACTTTCGGTAAAAGCGATGGGTCTTCAATCGCCCGACTTTCAAACACTGATAGAAAGTTTGGTGGGTGCTGTGATCGCACCGCAAACGCCGACAAAAGTTAGTGCACACGAGAGCAGTAAAGGCAAATATGTGTCTATCCGTGTGTATTTTACCGCCCACACCGAAGACGAGCTTAAGCGTGTTTATCAAGCGTTGCACGATGAAGCCCGCGTGCTGTTTACACTCTGAAAATTATCCACAAAGGCCGGCTCGATTACCAACTTGTTTGGCAAGAGATGCGCGCGTTCACCGATTCCAGAACCGATCAAACTGAAGATGAGCTTTGGGTGCTGGAGCATCATCCGGTGTATACATTGGGGCAAGCGGGCAAGGTGTCACATATTCTCAATGCGCAACAAATTCCAGTGGTGCAGTCTGACCGGGGTGGGCAGGTGACCTATCATGGGCCGGGTCAGGTCATTGTTTACACACTGGTTAACCTACGCCGAGCCGGTTTGGGTGTGCGTGGTTTGGTCCAGGCACTGGAAAATGCCGTAATAGAAACACTAGCTGGCGAAGGTGTGACGGCTGAAGCCCGTCGTGATGCGCCGGGTGTGTATGTCAATAACAAGAAAATTGCAGCATTGGGACTCAGAGTCAGAAAAGGCTGCAGTTATCACGGACTGTCGTTGAATATCGATCCGGACCTAACACCGTTCAAAGGTATTAACCCTTGCGGCTATGCGGGAATGGAAGTCACCAGTACATGTGAGTTGGGCATTCACACACCCAATGAACAAATAGTGGATAGCCTTTTGCAAGCCATGCAAGTACAGTTAAGCGGCCCCAACTGAATCGTTGAATTATGGATTACACAGCTCCTTCTAGAAAAGACCCTGATGGCCACCAGCGTGGTGAATCAAAACTTTCGCGTATTCCAATCAAAGTGACGCCGATGGAAACGCCGCTGCGCAAACCTTCCTGGATTCGGGCGCGTGTACACAGCAACCCTCGGGTCACCGAAATCAAACGCATGATGCGTGAATTGAAGCTTTCATCCGTGTGCGAAGAAGCCAGTTGCCCGAATCTGGGGGAGTGTTTTAGCCACGGCACAGCCACTTTCATGATCATGGGTGATATCTGCACACGCCGATGCCCGTTTTGTGATGTTGCACATGGTAGGCCTCAACCACTAGACCAAGACGAACCTGAAAACTTGGCCAAGGCCATCAGTCAGCTAAACTTAAGCTATGTTGTTATTACATCTGTGGATCGTGACGACCTTCGCGACGGCGGCGCCAGTCATTTTGATGCCTGTATTGCATCGGTCAGAAAGCACTGCCCGAATACGCAAATCGAAGTGTTGGTTCCTGATTATCGTGGTCGCATGGATAAAGCACTCGAAGCCATGGCCTCGAATCCGCCTGATGTGTTCAACCATAACCTGGAAACGGTGCCACGTCTTTATAAACAATGTCGTCCGGGTTCAGATTACGCTTATTCGTTGAATTTGCTGAAAAGTCACAAAGAGCGCTTTGCTCACGTACCCACTAAATCTGGTTTAATGCTCGGCTTGGGCGAAACCATTGAAGAAGTACTCGATGTTATGCAGGATATGCGTGACCACAACATCGATATGCTTACCTTGGGGCAGTACCTTCAACCGAGTCAGTCTCATTTGCCGGTTAGCCGCTTTGTACACCCCGACGAATTTGATGAGCTGGCAGTGAAAGGAAAAGCCATGGGTTTTTCACACGTTGCCAGTGGTCCGATGGTTCGATCGTCTTACCATGCTGATCGTCAAGCAGCTGCTGCATTTGCTGAAAACGGCTAACCATAAGGTTAGTAGCCACAGCAAGCATTAGTGGGCTTGCGTTTATTTGCTTACAAAAAACTCTACAGCGGCCGCTACAAGGGGACAGCGGGAATCGTATGGTTGTTGCATTGCGCATGCTGCTAAAAATGTGCGCTGTTTCGCAGTTATACCCAGTTATTTAGCACTAAAACTTATTCACAGTGCATCAAGGATGTCGATCCCGAGCATGTAATAATCTCAGGTTGTTGGATGATGAGCAAGAGCGCGTCAGAAAAAAATAGCAGCGGTAGTCACGAAAATAGAGACGAGTCGATCGAGCAATCGGCTATCAAGCTGCTTTTAGCTCAATCGCTGAAATCTATTATTGTTAGCGCGGTAGCTGTTTGCCTCTGTTTTGCAATGTTAGGTGTCGCTGCTCCCGAACTAGACATGCGTCTGTGGTTTTACGTTGCGCTGTCGGTTGTCTTCATAAGATCAAGCCATTGGGTCATTACACGCCATCATGCCTTTAATGCTAAACGGCTTCGAAGCTACAGCGTAACCTGTTTCTTATCTGGTTTTTCCTGGGGTTTACTCGCGTTTTATTGGACGAGCTATCTGCCTTTAGGTGCTCAAATAATTTTGATAATGTTTCCGTTGGCGATGACTGTGGGAGCTGTATCAGCTTATGGTGCTCACGTAAGAACATTTATCGGCTTTGCAGTAGCTGCTCAAGTTCCATTGATGTTTGTTTTTTTATCATCCGGAGATAGTGCTTTTGTACAACTAAGCTTACCAACTGTCTTGTTTTTTGTGGCTCAGATTTTATTAGTGAAGTCTTACAATCAACAACTGATAGAATCGATCCGTTTGAAAATTACTAACCAAGAGCTCATAGAAGATCTTTCCGCTCACAACGCCGAGCTTGAAGTGGCCAGAGATGAAGCGCAACTTGCCAGTGTGGCTAAAACCGAATTTTTAGCGCGCATGAGTCATGAAATTCGAACACCTATGCACGCTGTACTCGGTATGACAGATTTGTTGCGCAAAACGCAGATGGATTCACACCAGCAAGGTATTGTGAAAACATTGAAATCTTCCGGTGAATCATTACTGAAGCTTATTAACGATTTGTTAGATGTTTCAAAGATCGAAGCAGGTAGTCTGGAGCTTGAAGTAACCAGCTTTAACTTAAATGCATTGATTCGTTCGCTAATGGCAAATCAAAAAGTGCTGAGCGATAGTAAAGGGCTGCAATTAGAGTACTCTATCGATGAGCGTCTACCTGAATGCATCGTAGGGGACTCACACCGGCTAAGCCAAGTATTAACAAACCTGAGTGGTAATGCGATTAAATTTACTGATACCGGTAAGGTCAGCATTGATATCTGTAAGCTTGAAATCGATGCTAAGCCAATGCTATGTATCGAAGTGAGTGATACTGGAGCGGGTATCGAGCAAGGCCGAATCGACACCATATTCGATGTATTCCAGCAAGCCGACGGTTCCATAACCAGACGCTTTGGTGGCACAGGGTTAGGCTTGTCGATAGCGCGTGATTTTATAAAAGCTATGGACGGCGAAATTACCGTTAGTAGTCAGCTTGGGCATGGGTCAACATTTAGAGTTTTGGTGCCATTAGTCGAGTTGGAAGAAGGTCTGCAAAACGATAATGTTGTGTCAATGCCCCGAACAGAAGTAGAAACAGAGAGTAAAGAGGCTGGCCTTGAGCCCTCGACGGCAAGCGTCGACTACCGCTCAAGCCTGCGTAAGTTTAAAGGCTTGCACATACTGATTGCTGAGGACAACCTCGTGAATCAAATGTTAATGGAAGCCATGCTTGATGAGTTTGAATGCGAAGTTTGCGTGGCTAATAACGGTGAAGAAGCGCTCGAAGAATTGCAATCTAAAACCTTCGATATTGTTTTTATGGACTGTCAAATGCCAGTTTTGGATGGTTTCAATGCCACTAAACAAGCACGTGAAAAAGGGGTTGAATTGCCTATCATTGCGGTAACCGCTAATGCAATGCAAGGCGACAAGGCGGCTTGCCTGGCCGCCGGTATGAGTGACTATGTTGCAAAGCCATTCGAAAGCCAAACAATTTTTAATATGCTGGAAAAATGGTGCGGTGGAAATGAGGAGTCGAAAGCGGCCTAAGTGAGGTTGCCAAAAGCGATTAACCTTATTCAGTTAGGCATCTACTAATTCCTGTGTGGCAGGCTTGCGTTATAGAAGTCGTTTAAATTTTACCGTCCAACAGTGCGCGCAGCGCGTCAATTCTTTTTTTATTGGCTCCTAAATCACTTTTGCCCAGGCGCGAAGCACTGCGCACCTGTAGCACACCTTCATTGTCGAGTAGAAATTCCACATCGTCTAAGTAGCCCATAAGCTTGGTTTTATAGGTTGCCCAAAGATAGTCGCTGTCTGATTTTTTTATCTCTACGCCTGCCTGTTGTGCGATAACACTTTCCAGCTTTGCAATGACTTCATCTCGGTTTAGCGAGTAGTCAAACGGTGCAACTTGTTGCGCAGATCTTGTTGCTTGTGAGCATTGGCAGTTCGGCGATTCCGGGCAGTCGTCTAGTTGTTTGCTATTGCCTTGTACGCTGTAGCCTGTGGCTATGGATAATTGCGAATAATGTGCAATGCCTAAACGAGCTGCAATGAATAAAATAGGCAGCAGTATGATAGCGATCAGTAGTATTTTCATAATGGCAGTATCCTTGTAACGAAATCCTTTGTTCGGCTATCGGTCAAGCATTAAGGCGATAGCCGTTGAATCAACCATTCAGCCTGATCCTTGGGTGTGTAAATAAATCTATCGTGAAGACGATCGTCGCGCCCTTGCCAAAATTCGAAACGAGCGGGTTGTAACAGGTAACCGCCCCAAACAGGCGGGCGTGGAACGTTACCGTCGGGGAATTCCTGATGCAGTTGAGCCACACGCTGCTCAAGTTGCGCTCGATTCTCTACCGGCGAAGATTGAATGGAGGCTGCAGCACTAAAACGACTGCCTTCTGGCCTAGAGTAGAAATACTCATCGGCGTTGGCAGGATCTAGTTTAACCACTGACCCTTCCACGCGCACTTGCCGTTCGAGTTCGCGCCAATAGAATAACAAACACGCTTTGGGGTTTTGTTGTAGCTGTTGGCCTTTGTCGCTCTCCTGGTAGGTGTACCACGTAAAGCCATCTGCGCTGGTGTTTTTAAGCAGAACGATACGCGAGTGTGGCTGATTGTCTGAACCGACTGTACTCAGATTCATGGCCGTGGCGTCGATAAGTTTTGCCGTACGGGCATCAGCTAACCAGTGTTCAAACTGCGTTATGGGGTTCGCCAGCAACTGATTTCGAGAGAGTGTGTTAGCTCGATATTGGCGGCTTTCATCTGGAGTTGGTTCAGTCATGTTGTGGTGCTCTATAAACCTTTTGGTGGTTTAATATAAAAAGAACTGATCGTTAAATTGTACGCAAGTTGTGTGTAAGGTGATCACCTTAACAGTCTAGGCTCGGTCTGTTGATTTTATCTTGCTCACCGATACGCAGAAGAAACACCAACCCAGTAAAAACGCTGCGCCCCCTAATGGCGTAATCATACCGAGTTTCGTTTGCCCGGTTGCAGCCATCGCATATAAGCTGCCTGAAAAAAGCAGAATACCGGTGGTGAAAGCCCATGCCGCTTTTCCAAACCCTTTTGCGCCCGGAGCCAGAATGAGTATAATTCCGCAAGCTAGGATCGCAAGTGCATGCGTAGTTTGGTATTGCACTGCAGTTTGAAACCAGCCCTGTGCACGTGAATCCAACACGGCTTTTAGTGCATGAGCGCCAAAAGCACCCAAGGCAACCGATAGCCCGGCGAATAAGCCACCCAGGTATAACGCGAGTTTATCGTTCATTGGTCTGCCTCTTGGTTCGTTGTTGTGTGTTTAAAAAAACGCACATGCCAAAGCAACTGTTTGTAAAATAAAACCTTATCTAATGTGGAGTAGAGCATGCCGTCTTTTGATGTAGTGTCTGAAGTTGATCAGCACGAGCTGGCTAACGCCGTTGATCAAGCGAAGCGCGAGATTACCAATCGGTTCGACTTTAAAGGAACCTCTGCTGATATTTCACTAAGTGATGGTGCTGTTGTGTTAACTGCCGACAGCGATTTTCAAGTTCAGCAAATTCACCCTATTTTATATCAAAAGCTTACGGCCCGAAAAATTGATATCGCCTGTTTAGATGCTGGCAAGGTTGAAAACTCCGGCAAGGGTGTAAAGCAGGCGATAAAGGTACGCGTTGGTATAGATCAACCAACAGCCAAAAAGGCGATTGCCAAAATCAAGGAAGCGAAGATGAAGGTGCAGGCTCAGATACAGGGCGAACAGCTTCGGGTAACGGGCAAAAAACGAGATGATTTACAAGCAACCATGGCTTTACTTGACAAAGCCGAGCTAGGTTTGCCTTTGCAGTATCAGAATTTTCGCGACTAAGCTCGAACCCTTAGCGGCTAGGCGTTTTAACGTATCAAGGATGGTTAACGTCAAGGGTAGTCAGCGTCAAAGGTGGTAAACGTCAAAGCGTGTGCCGGGCGATTCAACGCTTGTAAGCTGCCCCTCGTGGGCATCGCTGCCTTGCAAAACTGGTGCACCTTTTGGACGTTTCACGACAACCCGATAGCGAGCTTTGCTCAATGCGGTTGGTAGTAGCAGCTCATTGTTGCTGTCTGCTCCGATTAAGTCGTGCAGTAATTGCATGCCTTTTTTTACCAGAGCCTGTTTGCGCTTTTCCGGGTACATCGGGTCTAGATAAATAACGTCAGCGGCCGTGCAGGCTTGTGCGTTTAACCAGTCTTTGGCGTCGGTATGCACAAGCTGTGTGTTGTTGGTGGCGTTAAGTGTTGCCTCATGTTGGGCCGCCTGCTGTAGGGCGTGCGTGAGTAAGCAATGCAAAACTGCTGAGCGTTCCAACATGGTGACCCGGCAACCAAGAAGAGCCAACATCCACGCATCAGTACCCAAGCCGGTGGTTGCATCGATAACGTGAAGTTGCTTCTCAGGGTTTTTCCTAGACCATTGACTGTATCCAATGGCCTTTGCTAGCGGTTGTTTGGCAAATTGTGGTTCACGTGCTCTTTGAATGGCCTTACCGGTAATGAAGTCGATGCTAACGGTTAAGTTGTCTGGTCGGCATAAGGCAAGCTGCTGGTGCTGTAGTTTTAAACACCAGCGCTGAGCTTGAATTGTGTTGAAAACCGGTACACCAAGCGCGTGCGCAATTTCCTGTGCTGTGTTAGCGTCCTCGGCTTCTGCGCTAAGGACATACAGCGAGCCATCGCTTAACGGTGAGACGTTTTCAGACATCAGTGGAGATCATGCGCATGTGTTTTTGTTACCGCTAAGCCTGCATAAACTTGTAAGCTAAAGAGTATGACAGATCAAGCGCTAAGGCTACGTTTGCGGGTAGCCACAAAAATCTTGCTACTGTGTGGCGTGTTGTTGTTTGGCTATGTGTTGTTGTCGATGTTTTTTTCTTCTGGCCCGTCAACGACACAATACACGGCGTTTAAGGTCGATATTCAGGATCTTGTGCAGGGTCAGAGTAAAACCCTTCTTTGGCAGGAACGGCCCATTATTGTGTACCACCGTTCAGACGCAGAACAGGCTCAACTGCGGCAATTGAACGATTCACTCGCCGATCCAAACTCAAAGCGCTCAATACAGCCCGATTGGGCCACAGGGCCTGATCGAAGCCGGGACCCTGCGTGGTTTGTGGCCATTGCAGTGGGGTCTGATATGGGTTGCCCGATTGAGCTACTCAAGGCAAGCGATGCGCTCTTTAAGGGCGAGCCTTGGCTGGGTGGTTTTGTAGACACATGCCGTAAATCCCGGTATGACCTAGCCGGGCGTGTTTATGACGAACAGCAGGCGCAGAAAAATTTAATTGTGCCTGATTACCGGATTGAGCCGGGCACGTTAATACTAGGTGCGCAATAATAACGCGTCATAAACTGGCTTTAAACAGCATTGCAAAACTGTCGTGTCTGAGTATCAGTAATGGGGTGGGACTTCATCAGCGGCGCTTGGGCTAGGGCCAGCATTGTTGTCATTAAGTGAGTCCAGCCGTTTCTCCAGCGCAGCATTGGTTTGCGCTAGCCGCTCGATATCCCGGTACTGACGTAACACAACATCATTTAATTCCGAGAAGCTCATTTCTAAATCCATCAGCTTTAACTCCAATTGCTCGATACGAGCGTCGATTTGCGCTGATTGCTGTTCTTGATTGGCCATGGAACACAGATGATTAAAGCGAGTAAGCCTGCATTATGCTAAATTTTGGGTATTGGAAACCATCGGTTAGGAAAAAATGGCACTCACCACAGACGATGTACGCTCAATAGCGCATTTAGCGCGCTTAGGTCTGGACGACGCAGCGCTTGAACCTATGGCGAAAGAAATCAGCAATGTGCTGGGTTTAGTGGAACAGCTCAACGCTATAGACACCGAAGGGGTAGAAGCCATGGCACACCCCGGCAATGCTCAGCTGCGCCTCAGAGACGACGTTGTCAGCGAAGACAACCTTCGCGATACGCTGCAAGCGCCTGCACCATCGGTAGAGCAGGGTTACTTCCTTGTTCCTCGTGTCATCGAATAAGCTGACGGCGCTTGCCCACCTGAAACAGACCTACATCACAACTTTTAGTTAATCAACTGTTATGCATGAAAAAACGCTGGCTGAGCAATCGAAAATGCTTGCCGATGGTGAGATCTCAAGCACCGAATTAACCGAGCATTATTTGTCTCGCATTGATCGGTTCAACGAGTCTTTAAATGCGATGATCACCGTCGACGCTGACGGGGCTAAGGCGCAAGCCAAGCAGGCCGATGCGGCGCGAAGCTCTGGTGAATCGAACCCGTTGTTGGGCGTCCCCATGGTGCATAAGGATATTTTTTGTACGCAAAATATGCTCACAACTTGTGGGTCGCGCATGCTTGAAAATTTTGTGGCCCCTTACGATGCCACGGCAGTATCTCGGCTGGCGCAAGCGGGCATGGTGTGTCTGGGCAAAGCCAATATGGACGAATTTGCAATGGGCTCCTCGAACGAGAACAGCTACTTTGGCTCAGTGGCCAACCCGTGGCAGTTAGACCGTGTCCCCGGCGGGTCTTCCGGCGGCAGTGCTGCTGTTGTGTCGGCACGATTGGCACCTTTCGCCACTGGCACCGATACCGGTGGCTCTATTCGGCAGCCTGCTGCGTTTTGCGGTATCACCGGTATTAAACCAACGTATGGGCGTGTTTCGCGCTATGGCATGATCGCTTTTGCGTCCAGTTTGGATCAGGGCGGGCCGCTAGCGGTTACTGCGGAAGACTGCGCGATGGTGTTACAAGCGATGTGTGGCTTCGACGAACGGGACAGCACCAGTTCACAGCAGGCAGTACCGGATTTTAGCGCCACACTCAATGCTGACATCAACGGTTTGAAAATCGGCGTCCCCGAAGAATATTTCTCTGATGGTCTTGATGATGGCGTAGCATCGGCTGTGCAGTCGGCGATAAAAGAATTTGAAAAACTGGGTGCCACTGTTAGCAGTATATCGTTGCCGAATCAGGCGATGTGCGTACCGGCTTACTATGTGGTTGCACCCGCTGAAGCATCGAGTAATTTATCCCGTTTCGATGGCGTGCGGTTTGGTTACCGTTGCGAGAACCCGGTCGATCTCGACGATTTATACACGCGCTCACGAGGTGAGGGTTTTGGTGCCGAAGTGAAACGACGAATCCTCATTGGAACCTATGCTTTGTCGGCCGGTTATTACGACGCCTATTATTTAAAAGCACTAAAAGTGCGTCGCCTGATCAGTGATGATTTCAAAAATGCCTTTGAAAAAGTTGATCTTATTGCAGGCCCTACAACGCCAACTGTAGCGTTTGGACGTGGTGCCAAAGTAGACGATCC
>CALDTX010000155.1 GCA_937923565.1 uncultured Granulosicoccaceae bacterium
CTATAACAACATTTCCATCGTAGGCGTGAAAATGTTTTTTGACAGCCCTCTTTATAACCAACCCACCTATCCACGCAACAAAAACCGACTGCGATAACTTAACGCCTCCTTTAAATGATCCTGAGAAATTGCGTTACTTGCGTTTAAGTCTGCAATGGTTCGCGCCACCTTTAACACTCGATGCTTTGCTCGCATCGATAAATTAAATTGCGAAGCGGCTGTGTTTAGAAACACATGATTATTACGGGACAACTCACAATGCCTGCTTAACCGTTCACCATAAAGCACTTGGTTGGTACACGTTTGCCTTTGCATTTGTATTTCATGTGCACGGCAAACACGTTCTCTGATAACTGCAGAAGATTCAGCAGGACTTTGGGTAGATTCTATTTCGTGCGTAATGCGCGACACGTTAACGTGCAAATCGATCCTATCCAGAAACGGCCCTGACAACCGCGCTTGATAGCGCTCAATTTGATCGGGTGTGCATTTACACGCGAAGCGTGTATCCCCTAAGTAACCACAAGGGCATGGATTCATAGCACCAATTAACTGAAAGCGTGCCGGAAATTCTGCCTGACGAGCCGCACGGGAAATCGTAATACGACCGGCTTCCATCGGCTCTCGTAATACATCTAAAACATACCTTGGAAACTCAGGCAACTCATCGAGAAACAACACACCATTGTGCGCTAATGAAATTTCACCTGGCATGGGTTTAACGCCACCACCCACTAACGCGGTTGCCGTACTGGTATGATGCGGCGCGCGGAATGGTCGAACACCCCAACTATTATCATCAAAACCTGAATAACTGATTGACGTGATACACGCAGACTCTATCGCTTCTTGCAATGTCATCGGTGTTTGAATCGTCGGTAAGCGGCTGGCCAACATTGACTTACCCGCACCCGGTGGCCCTGCAAACAATAAATTGTGTGCACCTGCTGCCGCTATTTCCAATGCTCGGCGTGCCATAAACTGACCTTTTACATCAGCCATATCCGGACCATGCAAAGCCACTGGCGCTGGCTTAACTTCAATCGATGCGTTATCTACTTGGCTTTTTTGAGTGGGTATAAATGTGCCTAAACCAGCGTGATTATCACTGAGTTTATCGTCACTGTTAAAAACACCATCACACAACGATGTACAAAGCGATTTAAAATCATCAGCCCACATTAAACTGGTGGCCACACTTCTTCTGGCTTCCAATGCATTAACAGCCGGCACCAATAAACTTAATGTCGATTGACTTAATGCCACTGCACTGGGCAACACACCCGATACAGAACGTAACGTACCGGTTAGCCCAAGCTCGCCTATCGCCACTATGCCATCAAGGCATTTTTGCGGTAGCTGTTGGGTTGCTAACAACACACCCAGCGCAATGGGTAAATCGAAACGACCACCTTGCTTTGGCAGATCTGCCGGCGCTAAGTTAACGGTGACTTTAACCTGAGGAAATTTATAACCCGCGTACTGAATAGCCGCCTTAACGCGATCTTTACTTTCGCGAACAGCGGTTTGCGGCAAGCCAACTATAGACATACCCGGCAAACCGCCTGATAAATGCACTTCGACTATAACCGGGACGGAATGAATACCAACAATAGTGCAGGACTGCACCGTAGCAAATGACATTAGAACATCCTTGTTCTTAGTTATCGATTAAATTACTTTACCGTGAAATCATTATTGAGTGCAAGTTTGATAGCACGGCCCTCGGTTTAGAAAAATTTCAGAGACAAGCTGGAGACGCCATACCAGAGCAAATACCCGCCTAATAAAAAGTAAATGAGTGAAAACGCCGGATCGAACACCGTAAAGCCTCGACTGTAAACCGTTCTTGCACGCTTTGAAGAAAAAACCACAGCTTCCGTGGTGTAAACGAGCAATGCCGTGAGAGCACAGGCAACGCAAAGCAGCAACACCGGAAAGAAGCCAAAACCAGACTTTGACACAATAACCGATAAAGACACCCAGAAAAACGCAGCTTTCGGATTACTTACCACCACGACAAAACCATGGAACATTTGCTTGAAGAAATGCTTATTGGATTTTTTGATCGTCGGTTTGTCGATGTCGAAAGTTTTAGCGCGGCTAAGAAATCGTTTAACCGCCATATTCATAAAATACAAGCCGCCAAACAGTGCCAGTATGAACACAACGGTTGGGTTATTTTTTGTGAGCAACCCTAATCCAAAATTAGTGGAAGTCGACCAAAGTAAAGAGCCTGTAGCAATGCCAAAAGCCACGGCTATGGCATCGGATCGACTCGAATGCAGTGAGCGATCCAACACAGCCAGCATATTCGGGCCTGGTGAAACAACGGCCACACAAAAGGCCAACCAGGCGTAAAAAAGATCCAACTAGCCTTTTTCTTCTAAAGCAGCAATGCGCGCTTCGAGCGCTTTTAATTTTTCGCGGGTAGTAATCAGTACCTGAGCTTGAACATCAAATTCTTCGCGGCTAACAAGATCAAGCTTACCCAGCGCACTTTGCATTGCGCTTTTGGCATTTTGCTCGAAATCGTTTTTCATGTCGCTAACACCGGGAGGTAGCAGTTTACCCAGCGTTTGCGCAAGTTCATCAAACACACGTGCGTCTATCATATTTAAACCTCAATTTTAAATGCTTTATACAAACTACATGGGCCTTGGCGTCGTCAATTTCAAGCGCTACCAAACTCAACGGTATCGTCTCTAGCTTACTCTACGACTTCTTGCCAAACGGGTAATAAGTCACAAACGGAATCTGCAACCCAATACGGCTGTATTTAAATAACGGTATCAGCAGCATACCAGCAATAAAACCACCAATATGTGCGCCAAATGCCACGCCACCTCCTTCAGATGATGACATTAGCGAGCTAACCAGTTGCATAACGAACCAAATAAGTAATACAAAAACAGCGGGCACCCGAACCGTTTGAATAATAATAAAGATAGGGATAATCACGGTAACTCTCGCCATCGGATACAACAAAAGATAAGCACCTAAAACACCAGAGATAGCACCACTGGCGCCAATCATTGGTATTTGCGAACCGGTGTCGGGCAGCGCTTGAGCAAGTACTGCTGCCACACCGCACAGCAAATAAAACACGATGTATCTGATATGCCCCATGGCGGCTTCAATGTTATTACCGAATACCCACAGATACATCATGTTGCCGATTAAATGCATCCATCCACCGTGCAAAAACATCGAAGAAAAAACACTGGCTTCGGCAGATATTTTGGCAACACTCGGGTCTAGCTCCATGCCACCGAGCAGCACTGCAGGAATAACACCGTAAGCGTAAATAATGGCTTGCTGCGCATATTCAGTGCGCGTGATTTGCCACAGGAATACCGCAATACAGGTGGCCATCAGCGTATAGGTGACGTACGGAATTAGCCGCGTCGGGTTTTCGTCATGAATAGGAAACATTAGCTACGCTCAAGAACCGATGGGTGTGGACGATAGAACACTCATGACGTTATTTATACTCCTCGGTTCTTTGATTATTGCAGCAGAGATGAACTTCAGATTACGCATGCTGTTGCGCCGCTTCCGCAGTGCGCAAAAATACCGGCTGCCCTTCTGAAGAGTCATGCTCGCTAAAGCGATAGCCCATTGAGTCAAAGCTCATGATGTCATCGCTGGTATAACTTCTCTTCTCAACTAAATGCCTTGCCATTGCCCCTCTGGCTTTTTTGGCAAAGAAACTAATCACTTTATACTGACCATTTTTTTCGTCTTTAAACACAGGTGTTACTGTGGGTGCCAGCAAGTTCTTTTGCTGCACCACTTTTGAATATTCGTTCGATGCCAAATTAATCACCAATGGCTGAGAGAATTGCTCTAACTCGCTATTGAGAGAGTCGGTTACCCGACTACCCCAAAACTCGTATAAGTTTTTTCCCCGACGGGTTTTCAAGGACGTGCCCATTTCGAGCCGATACGCAAGAATATTATCCAGCGGTTTTAACACACCATATAAGCCCGACAAAATACGAATGTGTTTCTGCGCATGCTGAACATCTTTCAACTTTAAGGTATCGGCATCGAGTCCAACATACACATCACCACGGAACGCCTGAATGCAGGGCCGCGCTTGTTCTTCAGGAAACGGCATTTGCCATTCCTGAAAACGTTGCACATTCAGCTGCGCTAAGTTATCGCTGATGCTCATTAGTTCGCTTAACTTTTTAGGTTTGTAGGAACGCAGTTTTGTAACCAGCTTTTGCGACTCTTGCAACATACCGGGTTCAGAAACCTTTTTGGTTCGAGCCGGTGTTTCGAAGTCCAGTGTTTTCGCAGGAGATAATAAAATGAGCATAACGTTGTATTTAAATTCTGTGGTACGTAATAAATCTATAAAACACGGTGATTAACCACCCTGTAAACTTTCGCTAAAACCAAACCGCTATAAGCGCGCAACAACAAACTAAACAAGTATTCAATTTTTCTGAAATTCTCCGAACAACTCCACTTGCACTTCATCGCCAACCAAAGCACCAAGTGCATCCATGCCGAAGGCAGATCGGCTAATAGCCGTGGTAGCGCTGAACCCTAAGGTGTACTTTCCGGTAAGAAAATTGTCGGCCCCACCATTAAACTTTGCTTTTAAAACCACCGCCTGACTCACACCCCGCAAACTCAAGGTGCCATCAATAATGACAAAACCGTCGTCATCCAACTTGGCCGAATCACTAACAAACCCAATTTTGCCATGATTTGCAGCATCGAACCAATCGCCACCTAATAGGGTTGAGTCGAGATCGTCATTATTCATATCGACGCTGGTTGCATCAACCTGACCTTCAAGCACCAGCTGTGAAATGTTGTTAGGGTCGAAATCCAGAGACCCATCAACACGATTAAAACGCCCTACAACAGTCGACAAGCCCAAATGTTGAACTTTGAAATGCAAATACGCATGCTCCACATCAAGACTGTATTGCCCAGAGCGCAGCTCGGTTAATTGCTCAGTGAAATTGGGCCGAATAATCTGAGTACAGGACGCCACCAAAGTGAGCAAAAACACCACGGTACACAAGCGCAAAACCATTTTACTTAAGCTTGTTAATACAGACATTAGAAGCTCCAAAAAGTTAGTTGAACGCAGCCGTTGCATTCTGTGGGACTAATTGCTGCATCCTGCGTTTAACCAAATAGTAAATAACGAATGCCATGATCCAATTGATCAGCAAGACCGAGATCCACACACCGTTGATACCCAACTCAAGAATATCGATGGCAATATAAAAAAGCACCAACTGCCCCACCACTTGACGCCCAATATTGCAATAGAGCGCATACAGTGGTTTTTTCAAACCCTGCAACACAGCCGCACTTAAAAACGTGATGGCATATGCAGGCAATATAAACGCTTCGAAGTTTAAATAATTTGTACCGATATCCACAACGTTTGGATCATCCGAGAATAGCTGCATAACTTGCCGCCCAAAGATCAGAATGACCACAGCACCAGACGTCATAAGCAAAAACGCATACAAAGTCCCTTTGATGTAAATCTCGCGAACCCGGTCTAATTGCGACGCCCCATAGTTAACGCCGGTTAGCGATAACGCCGCAATGTTAATTCCGATCACTGGCAACAAAATAAGCTGCTCAATTCTTAATGCAACGCCATAAGCGGCCATGGCGGACTCGCCAAAGCGGGAAACGAAGGCCACTATAACCACACTGCCCACCGCTACCAAAAGCATCGAAATGGAGGTCGGTATGCTCTGCTTGGCAATTTCTTTATAAAAGCTTAAACGAGGAATGAGCTCGGAAGCTTTAGCCCCACGCATAAAGTCGAGCTTAATGGCTTTGCGCCACAAATAGACCACTACGCCAAACTGCACAATAATAGTGGCCACAGCCACGCCCACGACGCCCATGCCCATCACGAACATGAACAATGGATCAAGAAACACATTAGCGATCAAGCCAACAAACTGGGCATTGCGGTAGCTTTTTGTGTCGCCTCGCGTATTCAAAATAGAGTTAATAACAATCGATAGGCTAAACAAAGCCGAGCCAACTAACACAATCACCAGATACTGCGTGGCGGGTTCAAGATACGGCGCCTCACCCCCCATAATGGCGAACAAAAAATCCAACTGCCAAAAGGCCAATAAAGCGCCAATACTGGAAACCACAATCGCGAAAGATATTGATTGAAAAGCCAGCTGACGCGCTTTCGTGGGATTTCCGGCCCCCAACTCGTTACCCACCAAGGCATTGGTCGCCTGACCAACGCCAATACCCAAGGTCATGACCAAAAAGAAGACCGGACCTGCCAAAGACAGAGCCGCCAGCGCCGTGCTCGACAAAATACCCGCGTAGAAGGTATCAACGACATTCAGCAGAACAGAGAAAAGCATGCCGAGACTCGCCGGCAAAGCGATGGATCGGATTAATTGAGGAATAGGATCTGATCGCAGGTCCATCGGATTATTGTTTTTGCCCTGCAACGTTTTAAGCATAATTCTACACAGCTCACAGCATATACGCTCAATAGACCACAAAACCGCACTGTTAAGCCCTGTGTCAGCATAATCACCTATGGTTCTCACACCCTATTAAGGGCTAAAATACACGCTAAATTGAGAAATCAACCCAATGGCCTCAAGTTGCCAATAAGGACCGACAGTACCAATGCACAATATTTTTATCTTCTTGCTTTTTCTGGTAACCGCGCCAGTGGCCTTTGCAGCCACCAGCCTGTCCAGCTTGCCTCCTGAAATTCAGGAAGAAATCAGCAAGCTTTGCTTGCCCATTCAATACAGGGAAGGCGCTGCTGCTTATCGCAACTGTGTGCAAAACGAAGTAAGCAATCGTGCCGACGACCCTCAAACCGCGTTAAGCAAACTCTCTTTCGATGACAAGTACGCCATTCAGCAAGCTTGTGCTAAGGCCGGAGCAACATCCACCAATGCTTACGGCGACTGTATTGGACAACAAGTAACAGACTTACAACAACAACCACAGCTCAATCTAAACGATGTGAGTGACGACGAACTGTATGCCGCTCAACAAGCCTGTTTCGATGCGCAATCGAATCTTGGTGCCGCCGCCTATCGTAATTGCATGATCAATCAAACTGACGCACTTGCGTTGGTGGCCAGAGTGGATCTTGGCAACTTATCAGCACTGAATAAAAACGCCTTACAATTGCGCTGTTCTGCAAACGCCGATAGCGCGGCCTCTTATCGGCAGTGTTTGGGAACGGAGTATTCTTCGGTCACCAACCGGGAACCCACATTTCTGCCTTTAACGGTTCGCCCTCGCACAAGCAACACCACGCCGGTAGTCATTGAAGCACCTATCAGTTCAATTGATGCAGCGCTACCCGACGACTCAACAATTAACAACGAAGAATCAGCGATAACCCTTGAGTCTATTGCAAGCAATAACAGTACAGCCGTTACAGCGGAAACAAGCGCGGACGTTACAACTGTACCGGTTCTTGAACGCACGGTAGAGCCGGCAATTGCGGTTGCTGAGACAACACCTGCGCCAACAACCGAGCTGACAACCACAACGTCACTAGAATCTGCGCAGTTACCAACACCAGACAGAACATTAGTCATTGACCAATCCACCGAAACTGTGACCGCAACTGCCACTCAGGAAGCGGCCCCTGAACCGCGTGTTATATCGCGCCCGGAATTGGTCTCAGAGTTTCAACGCAATGTCGAATCCAGCACGCCCATTGCCAATGCTGATACAGCCAGCAGCATTACAGCCGAAGCGGCAACTGTCGAGGACACGCTAAGCCCCGCAAATGACATTGAAGCAAACCCAACTCCGGCAACGGCAACGGCAACGGCAACGGCAACCGACAGTATTGCCAATTCCGTTCAAACTAACAGCTCGGGCGACATCGCGTCTGCTGAAGCACCAACAACAACCGACACAGCATCATCGATGTCGGCTTTTATGCAAACCGCTTCTGAAAAAGCGCAGCAAGCATGGCAATGGCTGCTAAATGAACTTTCAAACCTAGGTAGTAAAGGCTGGTTGATCCTAGCCGGTGTTTTGGCTTTACCTGCAATCTTGCTAGGCATGAGAGGCCTGTTCCGTTCTGTGAGAGAACCGGGTAGTGAAAAACGATCAGCGTTGGCTGAACGCATAGAGCCAGGCTTACAAACGCGGGCACGTAATTTGGACCATTCTGCGCAACTGGACGACTTATTCAATGACGATGATTTTGATCTGAGCCTCGATAACGCCGCAAAACGCACAGATGCAGATATCGAAACCCCTGTGAGCGTCAGCGTTAACGACACTATTAACGCCAACCTCGACAACAACGCCGCCACACAATTTGCGGTAAAACCCGTGCAAGCCGCCGAAACATCTATCGAAGACGAATTCGCATCGCTCGATGAGCAACCAACCCAATTGCTCGAAAAGCCACCGTTCGATAATGCTGAAACATTCAACACCTGGTTACCAACGTTCAACGAAGCTGACCAACAACATTTTTGTATCGAGTACTTACTGTATTGGATGGCCTATTCAGACAACCGCTACACACCTGAGCTAAAGAAGCGCTTGTTCACCAGTAACGATCTGAGCGACACCGATAAGATTAAACGCTGGGTGCTAATGCAAGACGTCAATGCTTTCGCGCAAGCCGTTCAGCACATTCGAAGCCACTGCTCCGCACAACAAATGGAGCAAATCATTGCCTTTTTGATGGCCATGTTGGTTAGTGAGAACAACGTTACGCCAGCGCAAAACACGCTACTACGATTTCTTTCCGATGCGTTCAGTATTGGTCAGGATGAACTGCAGCAACGTTTTGAAATAGCCTTTGGGCACGCGCTACCCGCTATCCCACGCGTGGATCGACCCGACTGGTGGGAGAAGCAAAACGAGCAATTCGGTACGCTTTGGGAACCGCAGTCTTTGCAAGCCTTGCCTGAGAAAAAGCAATTGGCTTTACGACTTGGCCTTATGGACGATTACAACGAGAATGATGTCATTCAGGCGTTTCGCCGCGCTGCACGTCGATGTCACCCGGATCGATTCTCAGAACTTGGCGAAAAAGAGCTGGTAATGGCTGAATTCCAGTTTTCAAAATTTGAAGAGTCCAGAGATGTACTGCTTGGAGTAAGCGCATGAGAAATTTCTTCCAAACACTCAACCTACCAAGAGTTGCTCAGTCCGAGGAAATCAGCCAGGCAATCGATATGCTCAGCGATACAGATCAGTCAGAAGAAGCGGATCTTATAGAAATTCTTGAATCAGACACCAAGTCTGAGCAATATCGACGCGTGCATTTGCAATACGATGCGATGGCCACTTTTTTGGCTCAGCATGGATTGGAAGAGGCGCAAGATACGCACCTGTGGCATAAGCGGCTCGTAGAATTTGAAAGTGAGTCTTGAACGCTAGCTTTGGGATTTAAACCAACTTAAGCTAAGCCACTTTATAAGTACGCCAAATAAGTACGCCAACGCTAGTAAATATGCTAGAGCAAGAAAATAAGCTACGGTAAGTTTACTGGCAACGCTCAGTTAACCGCTTCAGGGCTGTGCCTTCTGCACGCCTTTTCTGCATTATCGACCGCTTCTCGGGAACCGAGTAGCGAGAACGTATTGAGTTCCGCTGTTGCGGAGCGAACCATCAGAATATTCCCGATGTCTACTTTGATTCGAGCAAGCATTCGGCGCTGTAAATCCGTGTTCAGATAGACCGCTAAATGGTCTTCGTTTTGATCTAAAAGCACTGGAAATTTCAGAGGTGTGCCATCGATTGCGGCGGTAATCGCTTTGTAGTCAACGATATCGCGCTTGTCCGACGGGTAGGCCAGCAGCAAACTAAACATTGGCGCACAATCGAACCTTGGCACAAACCCGATTCGGAAAAAAACATCATTGTTTTCCAACGAAATTGTTTCAGCATAGTATTCGCTGAGAATTGAGCTATCAACCAACCGTTCGTTATAGGCGTCAGTAAACCAAGATTCAAACTTGAGTCGATCGGTCTCGGCCCAGACAACGCTGGATACCAGCCCGCTCATCAGCGTCAGCGCTAACAGGCCTGATCTGTAGAACGGCTTCATGCCGCCACCCCTCTTACACAAATAGATAAGTAACAGTTTAACGGAAATTTTCAACTTCTCACAATTATTAGCACAAACCAACAAAGGTCTAATTTTTGCTAACCAGTTCTCATTACTATCTTGCACAGGTAATTAGCATGAATTTAATTTTATTACTGCTCGGACTACCCGTTTTATTGGGCTACGTGGTTTTTGTGGGTATTTCTGGCCGGTTTTCACCGTTTTCAAAACCTGTGGATCTGGTAGACAGACCTCAGTGGTTCCTTGGTTTGGGCACAGCAACGGCGCTTTCCAGCGTTGTTTGCATCTCTGCCTTTGCAGTGCATGCTTTGCCACTGAACCAGCTGGATAAGCTTTGGCAACCAAGCTTAAGTTTATTAGCCACTCTGCTGGCGATCAATACCGGCATCTATTTTTGGTACCGTCATAAAATTAATCAGGTTCTGCTAAGCGAACCCGACGAGCACGCGCAATTCGCTGAAGCTTACTTATCGACCCAGGCTGAGCGGTTGCATGAGACTGAGCAAACCATCGTCACTAAATACGACAAACTACCCATTATTATTGACTACGTTGCTGACTACAGCGATGACTCATTCGTGGAAACACAACTGTTTGAACAAACGCTGGCATTGGCCGACATTGATCCAGAAGCGACGATCCAGCTATCACGAACGACTAAACAGTGGGAACACAACCTTACAGAGAAGGATTTTTCAGATACTCAACTAGAGTACTAGCTACGGAAATAGAAATTTTCGAAGCACCACCGCAACCATACTGCAGTGTTACGGTGATGCTTCGCCCCCTATTAGGCGCTGAAGTGGCCTTGTGAAATTACGCCAACTTCTGTTTCGGACTGATCATTGATGCGAACCCTACGACTTACTGTTTCTCGATCATAACGCCGCTGCGCACTGTGTTCATTTCGATCATAGAACTCTCGTGCACGCCGCTGCATTCCAATCATGACGATAACAGCTAAAAGGTAAACACCGAGGAATGCCAAAAGCAAGGGAACCCCCTGCATGGTAAGTATTGTAACAACCCCCGCGAAAACCATCGTACAGCCCGCGATGATCCCCATAACTTGATATGGATTCATGGTCATCGCTCATTTTTATAAACAACACCCCGAATATACTCTCGGCTTTGTAACAAGGCAACACTGAAAAAAAATTGACAGGACAAAAAATATTTTTTTGCAATAACGGAACTTATTAAGTTGCGATAATTCACAAAAAATTAATGATAATTTTCAATCAATTATAAGATTACAGCCTATGGATGGTCAATTTTTTGTCGAACTATGTCGACTAACCTACGGAATTAAAAAAATAAAATTAATTTAAATTATTGGAAAAAGGCACTGTTATGGCGCATAAATCGATGCAGAAATTAGGTCAATGTTGATCGACACTATGACGAAAAAGATACCGTAGTGAACAAAGATAGTACAAAAGGGTTAACGAATCGCTTTTCTTTACCTAAGCGTTGCCGGGTTAACAAACCCTCATCGGCCAGCTTGTTTAAGTAACTTGCAGCGGTCTGCCGGCCGGCAATTCCAGCACTAACAACATCAGCAATGCCACAACTCGGCTGGATACAGACAGCGCAAAAAGCGGGAGTATCGGCCTGCTTTGGCAACACGTCGTCTATTTTTTCAAGTAACTCCTGGGCATGATTTTGTACATCTGTTAAGCGATTTGCTACGTCGTGCGCCACTGTTGTAACAGCTTTTAGGTAAAACAACACCCACGGCTCCCATTGATTTTCACGGCGCACGCCGTCAATTGCCGCCTGATAAGCACTGGCATATTTACTGAAATAGCTGGCTAACGGCAAACAGGCATGTCGTAAGACAGACTCTTCTACGAACAACAAGGCATCAAAGGCATGCACCAGCTGCGTATTGGCTTGCGTGTAGGCTTTTACCGTGACTAATTGATAATGCGCAATGGCCATCATGACTAAGACGTCAAGATCGCCTGCACCTTGTTGTACAAACAATTGCCATTGATCCAAACCCTGAGACGTGTTTTCACGCTGATCACCGGCAACAAGCTTGGCTTTACCGTTGGAGATGTTATGCACCACCCTGCTTAACAGCGTGCGGTTAACACTGTTGTGTTGCAGTAACTCTCTGGCCATACTCAGCGCATTGGCGTAGCGTGCAAGCGTTGCGCGCTGTGAACCTGGCGATGCCGTTAGTGCTTCTACAATAGAAACAGGATTACCGGCCAGTTGCTCTGCACCCACTGCATCCATCATTTGCAAGGTAGGTAAGCAATGTTCGAAAGATGCAATAGACTGTTCGCTGAAACCTATACGTGCAAGCGCCACGTGCGCACCTACACAAGCTTTAAGCATGCCACGTGTTTCAACAAAGTCAGGTATAAAGCTGGGTGTTGAAGACACCGCCCTACTCAGAGCAACGTTGGTCGTTAAAGCTTCTTTAAGTGTGCTGTCTAACATGATTAAGACGAATTGAAGAAACCGATTCGGTTCTGGCCGTAAAGCATCGCTTCCGGACTTTTGTCTATTCTATCGCACTTACCTACTTCGTTCACTATTTGCTTTGCGAAACAAAACCACGAGCAAAGCCTGTTATGGCTCTCTATCGAAGTTCACTCTGGCGCCATTTTTTTGAACATTAAGTGGCTATGAATATGCATGCTAAGAATGTAATTGCGTAAAATTCCAGCATCGAAAGTCTGCTTAAGAGATCTCATATGTCGCTGTCATTAAACAACCCTAAACTGCTTCAAACTCAAGCTTACATAAACGGACAATGGTGCGACGCTGACGATGGCAGCACCTTAGTTGTGGAAAACCCCGCCAACGGTGAAGCCTTGGCAAGCATCGCAAAATGCGGCGCGGCAGAAACCGAACGAGCCATTGCTGCTGCAGAAACCGCACTACCGGCATGGCGTGCTAAATCGGCTAACGAAAGGGCCAAAATTATTCGTCGTTTGTTCGACCTTATGATGGAAAACCAACAGGATTTAGCTAAAATTCTGACGGCCGAACAAGGCAAGCCTTTGGCAGAAGCCGCTGGCGAAATCGCTTATGGCGCAAGTTATCTGGAATGGTTTGCCGAAGAAGCAAAAAGAATATACGGCGACGTTATTCCAGCACCAGACAACAACAAGCGCATTGTTTGCATCAAACAAAGCGTTGGCGTTGTGGCCTGCATAACGCCTTGGAACTTCCCTAACGCCATGCTTACCCGAAAAATTGCACCGGCATTAGCCGCCGGTTGTACCGTGGTTTGCAAACCCGCTAACGCAACACCCTTGTCAGCTTTTGCATTAGCCGTACTAGCAGAAGAAGCTGGCGTTCCCGCAGGTGTAATTAATTTGCTTGCAGGTAACACGAATGAAATTGGCAAAACCATCACTGCAAGCCCTGTAGTTAAAAAGCTCAGTTTCACGGGTTCAACAGAAGTTGGAAAAATATTAATTCAAGCCTGTGCATCAACTGTAAAACGCACATCAATGGAACTCGGTGGCAATGCACCTTTTATCGTTTTTGACGATGCAGATATCGATGCAGCTGTTGAAGGCGCCATTATTTCAAAGTTTAGAAATGCCGGTCAGACATGTGTCTGCTCCAACCGCATTCTCGTACAAGCAGGTGTGTACGATGCGTTTGCTAAACGATTTACCGAACGTAGCAAAGAGCTCAAGCTGGGTATTGGCACCGATGACAACGTCCAATTAGGACCATTGATAAACAATCAAGCGGCCAACGATGTTATGGGAATGATCGATGAAGCTGTCGCCAACGGTGCAACAATCCTCGCAGGTGGCAAACGGGATGTATTGGGCGAACGATTTATACAACCCACTGTGTTGGGTAACGTAACGACATCCATGAGAGTTTTTCGCGAAGAAATATTCGGACCCGTTGCACCGCTGTTTAAATTTGATACTGAAGAAGAAGCGATTCAAATGGCCAACGACACAGAGTTCGGATTGGCCTGTTACTTCTATGCACGTGATATCGGCCGAGTATGGCGCGTTTCAGAAGCGCTCGACTACGGCATTGTTGGTATTAACGAAGGCATTATCAGTAACGCGGCAGCACCTTTTGGTGGCGTAAAGGAATCTGGCCAAGGGCGTGAAGGTTCTAAATATGGCCTGGATGATTACACAGAGATTAAATACCTGTGTATGGGTGGTATGCAGGCTTAAGGCCCGTCATACTGCAACTTCTACATTGGTGGAGCAATTCATGAAAAAACCGACAAAGAAAAAAGGTATCTTGCTGATGTTCATGGCTCCAGAAATTTTGCTTATTATCGCCATGGTAGTTTCGGGTTTAATCTATCTGTTTTTAAACTGACTGTTGCGTTGCTATAGTTAGTAAACACCCATTTTGCCGCCAGACGCACACTGGCGGCACTTTAGTGCTTAACTTATAGCTTACTAGTAACCGCATGCTCGATAATATCTTTCAACGCACAGTTGAACATGATCAGTAACTAACTGCTGCGGCCCAACTGAAAGCGTACCAAACTCGCGCGATGGAAAATATTGCGATACCAGTGTTTCAGGTAATTTTTTATTCTCCAGATTGTTGATCAGTTTATCCAATGCCTTTCTAACCTCTGGAACCATCCAGTAGTAACGGATACGATCGCTGTAACTGTACTGACGCAACAGCTGCACCTCGTGTAAATCACCTTGATAGTATGCGGCCCAGTGCGATGGGCTTTCGTCCATGGCATTTGCCACCGCCTGAACTAATTCAGAAGGTGCTTCAACAATCTGCTGTTCAATGCTTGCAAGTGCAAAAACAGCCTCACGCATACGAAAAGTTAATTCCGGCCCCACTTTTAAAAAGAAGAAATGCTTAGCAACCAATTCCGAGAGTGCATCGGTGGGTTGATAATCGGTTGAATGCGCTTCGAACGTCAAGTTAGGAATAGTAGCTATCGCTTTCGATAAATCAGTGGCACCAACAGGATCAAAACGATGCACCGTAGTGTGGCTGAAATCAACACCCGGCTGTGTTACAACGGATACGATTCGTGGCCAAACGTTATCTAAACCCGCTTCATGAAATGCTGTTTTGTGCGTGGTTAAGGTGTCGTCAAAACGCGCAACCGTGGTTACAGCTAAATCGTCCATATCATCTGTTTCACCGCCGGGAATGGGCACCTCAGTACCAATGATGTAGATTAGATCTTCTGCCACTGGTGCGTACTCTTCGGCAACTTTACACAACCTTGCGGCACGCTCAGCGATCACTTCAAATGAAAGTTTGGCTTCGCCATCACAGGCCATCGAAGTATCGATATGAATTTTACGAAACCCAGCTTTTACATAGTCACGCACTAACACTTCCGCTTTGTCCATTGCATCCTTTGCTGGTAAATGGCGCCACGGATTAGGGCCTAAGTGATCGCCACCGAGCATTAAATGCTGTTCTTTAAGCCCGTATACTTTGGCTAATGAAGCGATCCATTTTGCGAAATCGTCAGGCGACAAGCCTGTATAACCGCCTTCCTGATTAACTTGATTACAGGTTGCTTCAATAACAGTGGGTACATTGTGCTGCGCTGCATACTTTACGATTGCACGTAATACAAACTCATTAGCGGTACAGAAACAGGGTAGTCCGGTATTTTTACCAGAACGATTGTTCTCGATCAGTTTTTTGATATCGATCATTTTGATGACTATTGTTCCGCGTAATAACTAAAAACGTACACCTACACAACTACACACCTATACAACTACACACCTATAAACCTACAATCCCGCACACTCACCCACATCCACCCACCTATTCACTCGAAAACGCACCTACACGCCTGGTCTACAGAAGTTTAATCATTAAGGATGTGGGATTTTTCTGTGACCATGAGCGCATTAAGCAAACATATT
>CALDTX010000156.1 GCA_937923565.1 uncultured Granulosicoccaceae bacterium
GCAAAATTGTGAATACGCTGTCGCTTACGTTCGTTGGGCGGCTAGTGCTCAGGATGCAGGACAATTTTGGGTGAAGCGGTCTCTCCGGTGTGAATGGCGTTAAATGCATTTGCACCATCTTCAAGAGGCCGTGACTCTACCCAGTCCAGCGAACCTAATTTACCGCTTGCGATTAAATTTAGCGCAGCTTTTAAGTCAGTTGGTGAGTAAGTGTAGTGCCCAATGAAAGTAATTTCTTGTAAAGTCAGCTTGCGCGTGTCGAGCCCGGGTTCGTTGTCTTGTAAACCAATGTGCGAAATGACACCACCGGCACGGGCAACCCGGCTGGACTCTGCGCGGGTAATACCGCTACCGACGGCATCAACAACCAAGTCGAAGGTGCTATCTGCAGGGGATTCCTGCGTAATAGGGTCGTAAACTTCACCGCAGTCGAGTGCTTCCAGTGTTGCTCTGCGCGGCGCATTGGTTTCAGCGACATGCAGCGATCTGACCCCTTTTTGTTTTAGCACCAAAGCGGCCAGTAAGCCAATGGCGCCACCACCAACAATGAGCGCTCTCGATTCAGAAATGGGGCGGGTGAGAACACGCTCTGCCATGGCCACAGCGTGTAACGACACCGCTAAAGGCTCCATTAAACTTGCATGTGTTGCACTGAGTGAGTCAGGAATGGTAAACAAATTGCGACTATCAATAACGATATAGTCTGCAAAGCCGCCAGCGCAGCCCAGGCCCACTAAATCGCGTGCTTGGCAGCGGTTCGGATTGCCAGCCAAACATTCGCGACATTGGTTGCAGGTGAGCATTGGGTTAATGGCCACACGTTGACCTTTTAACTCGCCTTCCACAACAGTACCAGCCAGTTCATGACCAAGAATGAGAGGAGGTACACGACGGGCATCGTGCCCGTGGTAAGCGTGCATGTCCGATCCGCAGATTCCAGCGGCTTCCACCTTAACGAGTGACTGACCCGCGCCGGGTTCAGGTTTGGGTTCATCGCGAAATTCAAGAGAGAGTTTGCCTGTATAAACCAATGCTTTCACGTGAGAGCCCTTTTAGTTAGCTTGTCGGTATTTCTTTGGGCCTCAATTTTACCCTTAAATGACCTATTAAAGGACTCACTTGGCCGTGAAACCGCCGTCTACATAAATGATTTGCCCGGTGATGTAAGCACTGGCTTGAGCGGCCAGGAATACGGTGACTCCGTCCAGATCTTCTAACTCACCGTTTCTGCCAATCGCAGTTTGAGATGATAGTTTATTTAACAATTCTGGCTTTTCAAATACAGGCGCGGTTAAACCGGTAGGAAAAAATCCCGGTGCTATTGCATTGCTGTTAATGCCTTTGGCAGACCATGCTTCAGCCATCGCTCGGGTTAGTTGTGCAACACCACCTTTAGATGCGCCGTAAGGCATGCTATCGGCGAAGGCGCGCTCTGATTGTAAAGACGCAATATTAATAATTCTGCCGCCGCCGCGTTTTTCCATTCCTGACACCAGCTCGCGGGCTAGAAAAAACGGAACGCTTAAGTTGATGTTAATGGTTTGATCCCAGCTCTCGGGTGTAATTTGTCCGTAAGGTTCGCGAAAATTTACGCCGGCTGCATTCACCAGAATATCGATATGCCCGGTAAAACTTTGAGCTTGTGTAGCGATGTCGCTAATGTTTTCTCGATTTTGTAAGTCCGCTGCTAATACATGTGCGGTACCAAAGCTTGCAATGCTTTCAGCGCAGGCTTGCAGCTCTGATTCACGTCGGCCAAGAAGCACCACTTGAGCTCCGGCCATGGCCAGCGCTTTCGCTTGTTGTTGTCCGATACCTGAAGACGCACCGGTAATAAGAGCGGTTTTATTGTTAAGGCTGAAAAGTTGGTCGATCATAGTCAAATCGCAATATAAATGTTAAGACGCCCGGAGCCGGGCGTCTTAGTGGGTAAAAAATTAAAGTACTTGCAGAACCTCTTGCCCGCCTTCCCACATCATAATTAATGCGACGTAGAAAATAAGTGCAAGCCCGATGTACGCGATCCATGGATACCGTTTGAGTAGCTTGGCAATTAGCGTGGCTGCAAAAACCATAAACGCAACCGACAGCGCCAGACCAAAAACAAGCAACGGCGGGTAGTCTCTGGAAACGCCGGCAATGGCCAAAACGTTATCGATAGACATGGATAGATCGGCTACCACAATTTGTATAACGGCCGGGCGCATGGATTCGAATTTTTTTGCTGCACCGGTTTCACCATCCACTTCTCCGTAACCGGTACGCAGTTCGTCGAATAAGCGCCAACAAACCCACAATAGTAAAGCGCCACCAATGAGCTTTAAGCCAATTATGCCAAGTAGCTGAACGGTGAGAAGAGAGAAAACAATGCGCATAACCACTGCTGCACCAATGCCATAAAAAATGACTTTGCTGCGCATTTCTTCAGGAACACGTGATGCGACCATGCCTACAATAATGGCGTTATCGCCAGCAAGGACTAAGTCGATAAATATTATTTGCATGAACACATTAAATGCATCTAGTGTTAGCAAATTGCTGAACATATCGGCGGTAAACATAATTTGTATATCGAGTTTCTTGTAAGAGAGATGAATAGCGTTTGGCTATGTAATTGCCAACTGCTTGCCTGCGTTTATTAATTAATAGATTGAGTAACTCTTTGTTAGTAATTCAAATTTAAATTTAAACCAGCACCAGATTTTATCGCAAATTTGGTGCTGGTTTCGTACTGCTATCTAAACAACTTTAGTGCCTGTCAATAGTGCTAATTACCGGTGTCGGTAACTAGCACATTGCGTTAGCCATTACGTCAACGATTGGCATCGATATAGTTGGGTAACCAAAGTGCTATCTCGGGGAAGATGATAATTATGATTAATCCGATGAGCTGAATAACCATAAATTGCATCATGCCGATATAGATATCTTTTAAGTCCCATTCCGGCGCTACCCCTTTGAGGAAGTAAGCCGACAAGGCAACCGGCGGCGATAACCAGGCTGTTTGCAGGTTAACGGCCACCAATATCCCAAACCATATCAATCGGTTTTGTTGATCGGCCAGTATGCCGGTGAACTCAAGGCTTTCTACCAAAGGCAACAGGATAGGCACAATGATCAGTACGATTGGTACCCATTCCAGCGGCCAGCCCAGTAAAAAGATAAGCGCCATGATCAGTATCAAAATGGCATAGGGCGCAAGATCCAGCGTTAACAGGTATTCAGTTAGCATGTTAGGTGTGCCTAACTTACTGAATACAGCACCGAAAAAGTTGGACGCGGCTACCAGGAACAAAATGAGCACTGAAATTTCCAGTGTTTTCAATAATGCGCCTCTGAATCCGTTCCAGGTTAACTTGCCATAAGCGAGTGTTAACAGGAAGGAGCCAATAGCACCCATGGCTGCACCCTCAGTGGGTGTGGCCAAACCAAACAAAATACTGCCCAAGGCAAAGCCAACTAATGCGGCCGGTGGTACTAAGCCAAGTGCGAATTCGCGAACAATAATCCACATGGATTCTGCACGAAACTCTTCGGGTAATGCTGGCCCTAAAGCCGGGTTCAAGTTACAGCGTATTAGTGCGTAGCCTACGTACAGGATCGCCATTAAGAAGCCCGGAATGATCGCTGCAGCGAATAACTCGGTTACAGGCACTTCAAGAATTGGACCCATAACAACCAGCATGATGCTCGGTGGTATCAGGATACCCAACGTGCCGCCAGCGGTAATTGCACCGGCGCTAAGCTGTACATCGTAGCCCGAGCGGTTCATGGTTTTGGCGGCCATGATACCCAGGATAGTAACCGATGCACCAACAATGCCTGTGGCGGCTGCGAAAATGGTAGATACAAACAGCACAGCAATATACAAAGAGCCTTTCACTCTCGATAACATCAACTGAACCGCTAAAAACAAGCGTTCCATAAGACCTGCTTGTTCCATCAATATTCCCATGAAAATAAACAAGGGAACAGCCGATAGCGTTTGCTCCATCATCGATGAAGAAAACTGCACAGTTTCAAGGTAGAACACAAGATCGATTCCACCGGTCATACCCCAAGCACCGAATACGGTTGCCAGGAAGATCAGTGTAAAAGAGATTGGGAAGCCAACAAAGATCGCGAACAGCATTACGCCGATCATGATCATGCCAATAATTTCAGGACTCATACTGGCCATCTCCCACGAGTTGCGGCATACCAGCTTTTAAGCCCTTCTGATAAACCTTGTATCAATAACAAAAACGCACCCAGTGGAATGGCAAAGCGTACGGGGTGAACATAAGGCATCCAGGCGGTGTCACCAGCCCGTTCGCCACGTAGAAAAAAGCAATACCATTGGTCTGAGCACGATGAACCACGTGAGAATGATCCCCACCAGTATTCGGTACCGCTGTACATTAAGCCCAACATGCCGATGGTGAAAAGTGTGCAATACAAAATGAGATCGACAATGCCTTGTGTGCGATCCGACCAGTTGCGGTATAAGAAGTCGGCTCGGATGTGTACGCCTCGTGACAACGCATAGCCGGCACCTAACATAAACATGGCACCGTAAACCATACGGCTGATATCGTAAGCCCACATGGTGGGTGCTGGAATAATTTCACTTGGTGCATCGGAACCGCTGAATACGCGGACTAATTCGCTCCACCAAACGCTGGGCACAATACCGAATTTACGAGCGATAACTTCGTAAACCATCGACAGGCAAAGTGGCACGATAAGCCAACAAACAGTCTTACCGACTTTGTCGTTTAGTGTGTCTATAAAACCGATAATCGCTCGGTGTTTGGGGTTCATATCATCTGGTAACTCGCCCGGAAGAGCAGAGCGCCTCTCGGCGATGAGCTCGTCGGCTATTTCCAGCTTGTTTGGATCTACATCATCTGCCATGGCAATCTCGAATGAAGTAAAAAGATGGACTATAAAAAAAATCGGCCCCGCAACTAAGTTGCGAGGCCGACAAGTACAACAGGCTTAATGCTTCGCCTGCAAAATCAATTACTTCTTAGAGTTTGCGTAAGCATTACCCAGTGAAGCGTTTGAAGTTTGCGCGCCAGCCCAGAAAGGAACGGCCACGTCTGCGAAGTCTTTCATTGAATCCCAAACTTCTTTAAAGAATGCATTTTCAGCAGCGTTCTTTTCGAGCGTTGCATTGGCAGCTGCCATATACTCAGTGAAGTAGTCAGCTGGCGTGTCATGCAGGATAACGCCTTCGTTTTCAGTCAGGTTCTTCAGAGCTTTACCGTTTTCATAAATGCGGTAGCTGATTGCACGCATTAAAGAAGCGTCAGCAGCAACGTTCATTGCTTTTTGCTGAAGAGGAGTCAGTTTGTTCCAAACGTCGCCATTGATGTACATGTCAGCGTTTACAACAACCTGGTGCAAGCCTTGTAAGTAGTAGTGCTTCAGTTCGTTTTGGAAACCAAATACGCTATCTGGCTTAGGGCAGCACCATTCTGCAGCATCGATAGTGCCTTTTTGCAGAGCAGGAAGGATATCACCACCACCCATAGCAACAGCGGCTACACCGATGTCTTTATAAGTTTGGCCAGGGATACCAGGAGGTGCACGAAAACGCAATTTACGGAAATCGTCCATGCTGTTGATAGGCTCTTTGAACCAACCCAGTGCTTCAGGACCAACAGGTTGGAGCATCAGACCGTGAACGTTCATGCCCATTTCGCCCCA
Source organism: uncultured Granulosicoccaceae bacterium (assembly GCA_937923565.1). Classification (GTDB taxonomy): domain Bacteria; phylum Pseudomonadota; class Gammaproteobacteria; order Granulosicoccales; family Granulosicoccaceae; genus Granulosicoccus. The sequence goes on from CALDTX010000156.1 coordinate 5,695, forward strand.
AAGACGATCGTATAACTCTTTACCACCACCGAAGTGGAACCAAGAGATGAAAGCGATGTTATCAATACCAACGCCTGCGCCAGCAACAGGAGAACCGAACAGCATAGCTGCAGGGTGCTTACCAGACCAGTAGTGAGTCCAAGCGAAACCACCGTCTAGCAGGCCCTTGTCGACAGCGTCGAGGATGTCTGCGTTACCAACAACAGAGTTAGCGGGTAAAACTTCGATGTTTACTTCACCGTCGGTTAATTCGCGCACATTTGCCGCGAAGTCTTTAACCATAACGATTTCATCAGCTTTGTCGCCGATGACAGATTGTACTTTGATAGTGATGGCAGCCTGAGCATTCATAGTGCCGAGAACGGCCAACGTCAGGGATGCGCCAATGGTTTTCAGCATGGTGCTGCGCATTAGTTTTCCTCCAAAAGGATGGTAAAGGGCCACCTAACGAAAGGTGACATTTATAGGTTCACTTGCCGAATGCTGCTTGGTATTGGTAAAAATTACTTTGATACATCATCGACATGTGAGTAGAACCACGCAATGGCGCAGTAATGAGACAAAGAATCTCATTAATGGGAAAAAGAGTCAACGCAATTGAAAGAATACCTTTCAGTGAGAAGGTAATTAAGCAGAAATAGAGGAATTAGCTAATTTATTGATGATAATTTGTGGAGGCGTGAATTGATGGTTTCTAAAGGATTTATTTTTATATGAACAAAATTCACCTTTGAGGCATTCAGCGTGCAAATAAGTGCCCATTGGGCACTTATCGCTTAAGCCAGAAAACCTAGGTCGTGCTGATCAAAATTTCCCAACGTGGGTAGCACCTGTTGCAGTTGATTTGTATCAAGCCCCATCCAATTGAGCAATGTCGCCGCGTATTGCGAAGAAGCTGTCGTTGGAATAACGCGTCCATTCTGAACAGCATCTGGTCCGTCGACGGACATGCGTGGCATTGAGCCGTAAACATCACCCCCACGAACTGCTCCACCCATAACCATCAGATGATTTCCCCAGCCGTGGTCTGTGCCATCGCCATTACCAGTAAGTGACCGGCCAAAGTCGGAGGCGGTGAACGTAGTGACATTATTCGACTCACCGAGTTGATCGATGGTTTGTTGAAAATAGCTCAGCGCATCAGCCAACTGTGCGAACAAGGTAGGCTGATTTTGGTTTTGGTGATCATGTACGTCGAAACCTTTCATACGCACATAGAACACTTGCCGACGCATACCAAGCTCTTGCCGTGAGGCGATTAGTTGCGCCACCATGGCCAGTTGAGCAGCCAACGAGTTTTCAGGCGGTTGTTCGCCAATAAGAGAGCTTTTACTCTCTAATACAGCGCCTAGCTCAGCTGTGATGTTCATGGCTCTGTTTTGAATTTCTGCATACGCTTTCGAGAACATGTGCTGCTGGTTTTTCTGCATGATGCGACGAAATGCTTCGAGCCGGGGTTGCTCCCAGTCGTTGGTGGCATCGAGTCCGGAATATTCGAGCAGTCCATCTTCTTTCAAAGCGAAGGGTCGTTGATCCGCACCGGATTGCCAATAGTTTGCACCATCGAGTGTAATCGACGTCAGGTAGTCTCTCTCTTGATAGCCTTTAAGCAGGTTTGCAGCGAGTGCACCCCAACCGTTATCGGAACGTCCGCGTCCCTGTAACTGTTGCCATTGAATTTCCTGATCGGCGTGTGAGAACAACTGTGCAGGTAAGGCAACGCTGAGTGATTCATATTCTTCTTTGTTGGTAGGCACGATAATATTGCCCACGTTAGCAACCATAGCCATTCGCTGTTCTGAATAAAGTTGGTGTAATGGCTGCAGCATGCTGTTCATCGCTAAAGAGCCATGATTGCCGGACAGAGTAGAGATACCGCTAAGCCCACCTCTGTCTACTGCCAAAATCTGACGCGAACTGGCGTACTCGTTGTAGTCGGCATCGTCAGTGGGTACTAACATGCTAAAACCGTCCGAGCCACCTTCCAGATATACACAAACCAAAGCGCGGTAGTCGGCATCGCTGGCGTTTGTTTGCGCTGCTTGCCCCAGTGTTATCCAGGGATGCGCACCTAATGCCAAGCCAGATCCGGCAATGGTTTTGGCCCCTAAGGATAAAAATCGACGTCTTGTAAATTTATTCATACTGATGTTCTTGGTTAACAGCGTTGCACGTCTAAGTTCACGACTACCACTGGATCATGGATTCAGGTGATGAAATAATTAGGAATATCGCTTCTGCAACTCGTTGTGAAGCTGCGTTACTGTAGTTTCGAGCCGACATAATATTCATGGCTTCGTTTCTTAATTCATCACTCATTCTTCCACCGAGTAGCAACAGGTTTAAATGATCCAATAGGGCGTTTCTATCAGGCTCAAGTTGCATTTCCCTATCGATGTTAATAACGATGCGTTTGCCGTTGCTGGGCACTTTGTAGTTATGCGCCCACAGCGAATTCGATAACAATCGGCTGGTCAGAGTGATAATGCTCGATTCATCGAGTATTTCGAACTCGGGTGACACAAGGTTTGAATCACGAATTTCACCGGGCTGACTGAACTCGGGTGTGAAAAAATTGAATACTGATGGCGAGCCGAGTGGCGATTGTTGTAGTTCGTTAATGACCCATCCGTAGTTAAAGCTGCTGCTTATTGTATCTGGCTGAAACGCGCGCCAAAGCTGAGTTACTTTTAACAAAGGCTCTTTTAACTTGCCAAAAGTGTTGGGGTTTTCAAGGTGGCCATTACGTGCTTCTTCGTGCATTAAGATGGCCTTGACGGTACTGCCAAGGTTGCCACGTTCGCCGTTTACATTGTTATTGAACACTGCAACAACATCGCTGACATAACCGGGCGATGGATTACTGGTGACTAATCGTTTAATCAGCTGTTTAACAATAAATGGCCCCACATTGGGATGGTTAGCAATGTTATCTAGGGCTGCAGCGAGGTCTTGTTCTGCAGTTTGTCCTGCGGGCAGTACAGTGCCGTTAAGCAACGTTTTCTCGCCTTTATCGTGGTACTCGTCCCACGCTTGCATCGGGTTAATGAAGTCTTTATTTTTTGGCCAGCGATAATCTTCGGCGTTGGCGAAATGCCAGCCTGTAAAGACATGTGCAAATGCTTCAACGGTATCTTGTGTATAAGTAGGTAGCGGTACGCCGTCGGCATCGAGTTGTTCGCTGCCATCCTGATTTAGCATGCTCAGCCCTATACTGAATAGCTGTAGTAATTCACGGGCGTAGTTTTCATCGGGGCGAATGTTTTTTTCGGGTTCAGGTTTTCGATTACCTTTCATGCTAAGGAATTCACCCATAATTGGGTTTAGCGTTATCTCTTCAATGAGCTCACGATAGTTGCCAAATGCATTGCGTAATAGAATGTCGTAGTAGTTTGCCAGTCCGGGTTGTTCGTCACCCAGGCCATCACCCGCGGAGATAACAAAAATTTCACTGAGTGCGAAGGCTACGCGCTGTCTTAACTGGTCAGGCGCATAAATGGTTTGTCGCCACCAAACATTAACGTACTCGTTCCACTGTTCTGTATTGCTGACACGTAGTCCATCGGAAAGGAAAGTGGCTGGCATTGCCAGTTGTGCGTTGATCCAGGCTTCAGGTCCGTTGCCAGCCAACCCCTCAACAGTTTCCAGTGTTGCGCCAAACGTTGCCTGATCCAGAAGCCGGAATGCCTGCTTTTTTTCTAACGGCAGATCAGCAGCCGCATTGTTCACTTCGGTTGCTGGTAATGCAGGCGCTATAGCAGGCGCCTGATTGCTGGTTTGTTCACCAGCTCCACCGCCGCAAGCGCTCAATGTTAAAACTGTGAATAACAGCAGGTATTTTATTATTATCGTTTTCATAACCCATGTCGTGCGTATCCCACGGGTCTTATAACGGCAGGTGACAGGGCTTCAATGGTTGCGCTTGTTAACCGTGTGATACGGTTCGTAAGTAACGCGCTATTTAAAGGCTAAAAGCGTGAATTATTCGGCTAGTGCAGTTTCAATACTGTTAAGCATCGTCGATGCGTTCACATAATCGGTAGGGATGCGATACGCATATTGTTCATCTTTCACTAACACAAGGCTGGGAAATCCCTGCACACCAAGTTGTGCCGAAAGAGAAAGATGCTCCTGCAAACGCTGCTGTGTGTTTTTACTATTCAAGGCCTCTGCAAACTGTTCTTCGTTACATCCAATGCGGTGTGCCAGTTCGATCAGAACAGTGTCGTCAGAAGGGTTTTGAGCCTGTAAATAATAGGCCTGTTGGATGGCGTCGATCATATCCACTTCAAATTGCTCGCTTTGCTCAGCGGCTGCGATAACCGCACGACAAGCGGGGTAAGTTGCACGCCTAGGTGTGTTATTCGTCCAGAAGTCAAAATTAAACTCCGTGCCAGGAATGGCTTCGGCTATGCGTTGCCAAGTTTGTTGCAACATGCTTTGCATGGCCTCTGGCATAGCTTGGTTGGTATCCGGTGCTAACCCGCCGAGTATCCGTTTTATCGTAACTTTGCCCTGCAGCTCAGATTCCAAAGCCGCCAGTGTAGGCTTGAATCCCCAGCACCAACTGCACATAGGATCGTGCACATAAAAAAGAGTATTCATTCGGTGATTGGCAGGCTATTTCTTGTATGGTGGTTTGCGATCGGCTTGATGATCTTTGTTGCTTAGAGGCTGTGTACCGTAAAGGTCGTTGTTATCTTCAATGTTGTTCGAATGTGTTGGTAGCACGACGGTTTCATCGGCAAACTCATTGACGATTTGTGTGGAATCGTAATCCTCAAGAATTTGCGTTTGATCTTCGGCAATATCACTGTTGGGTAAAGATGCACTTTGTTCAGACGGTTTCGCATTGGCAATATCGATACGTACTGTGCGATCCATTGCTTCAAGTGGCAGGTCTGATGGATCGATGGCAATGGTCTGCATATCTTCTGGCAGAGACTCGGCGATTTCTTGCCGCTGGCTTTCCCATTTCTGCTGTTTTTCATTGAGCTCTCGAACTTGAGCCGAGTGGTCGGTGTTAGTGTCGGCATTTGCCGACGTAATCGCTACGCCGGATGCAATAATGTTTTCATTGTTGTTGCGCAGGCGTTTTAACTCAGCGTCTTTTTCGTGAATGATTCTTTGCAGACGTTCTTGCGTAGTTGCTTGCTGCTTGTTTAGCTCAATGGCATCTGTGCGCGCTTTTTGTACAGTGAGCTCGTTGGTTCTGAGCGATTCATTGAGCTGACGGTTTTCTTTTGTGAGGTATTTGCTCTGCTCGCCAAGCGTTTGCAGCTGATTTTCGATCTCTGTAGTTTCAAGTTTATGGCGCTGTTCCAATTCAGTGTGTTTTGTTCTCCAATTAGCATCGAGTGTTTTCAGCTTGTTTTTCACAAACACGCTTTTCACTCCCCAGCCCACAATGAAGCTTAACAGGGCAGTTGCCAGTAAGAATGCAAAAATCTCTGTGAGCAATATGTTCATGAATTGACTCGCCTAGAATAAAAATTCGATACGCCGATTTAATCGCCGGCCAGCATCGGTATCGTTGTCGGCTATCGGCACACCGTCACCAAAGCCGTAAGCACTTATTCTAAAAACCGACACACCTAACTCTACTAACAAATCGCGAACAGCGTTGGCGCGTTTTTGACTTAATGACAAATTCAACACAGTGTTGCCCGATGAATCGGTATGTCCGTCAATTTCGATAGGCACTTGCGGATACTTGTTAAACAGCTTAGCCAGCGTTTCAACAATTTCCCGACTGGGTTCCGTAAGTACATTACTGCCACTTTCAAATAAAATCCGGGTATTCTCCAACGCGTCGAATTCCGTTTTAAGCGCTTGTCGTTGAGCATTTTTGGACGCTGGGGATTCATTGGTATCTGCTGATGCTTCGTTTATTGGTGCTTCGTTTACTAATGTTTCGTTGACAGCCGTGGTAATTGCCGGTGTTGTGGAATTTGCTTGTGTCCTGACGGCTGCTGTGGTGTCGGTATTGACGCTGCCACTCACCTCGGCTCTGGCATCAGCAAGAATTTTTTCAACCACAGATGTGGTAGCCGTTTCCGTAGAATTTGTGCTGAGTTCGCTCAACTGTGTAACGGGTTGGCTCGATATTTCCCCTTGTGCGGAATTGCGTGCAGCGGGTCCGTCATCTGAATTTGTTACCTTAGCGGTATCAACTTTCGCAGTAGTCGCGTTCGCAGTGGTGGCTTTGGAAGCATCAAGCTTATCGGTGCTGCTTTTATCTGACGGCGTAATACTGATGCGCTCAACCAGCGAAAAGGTACTTAAAGCTGTTAAAGCCTGATTGATCACATTATCGTGATCTTCTTCACTCTGCGCTATTCCCGATAATGTGATTTGAGACGATACGATTTCTACACCAGCATCGGTCAGTATGTTGAGTTGCGGCAGAAAATCGACCAATTCCGGAAGCCAATCAGCCTTGGCTGTTTCATCGTCTAATTGCACACTGTTGACAACATAAGCGGCGTCGAATGTATTCATCGCCAATTGAATTAGCTGAAGTAGATCGTCGTCTTTAGATATATTGCCGGTGAAAGTGAGTGTATCTTCTTGTGACAGTAAGCGAAGCTTAGGTGGTGTCAGCGACAAGGTTGTTGCCTGAGCGGCTTGTACGGTGGTTACGACAGCGCTGCTGTTTGTATCAACGGTGGGTACAGTGGGGCCGGTTTTTTCGGTTGATACCAACGACGCACCAGATTCGACGGCATTCTCTTTGATGTTGTTGTCTTTAGCCGCGTCGTTTGTTTGCAAGTCTGATTCGGCTGTTGCCACTGCGGTTGAGTCTGAAGATTCCGAGTCTGCAGATAAGTTTTCACTGTTTTCAAGGTTATCGTTTGCAATTGCGCTCTGAACCACTTCGTTGTTGTCGGTGCTGATTGTTTTCATTGCGGCAGGAACAATCAGTTTATCGATCAGTTTTGCAAGCCCAGGTGCTTCATTACCGGCGGCAAGTAGGCGTTGGCGCTCGTCCTCGTTACTTAGCTTGCCTTCTACAGTAGCCATTCGCCCGTCGATACTAACCCGCACCGAGCTGTTAGCAACGGGCGCAATAGCGGCCTCAACATTTTGTTGAACTTTTTGCTCAATGGCGGGAACACTGCGCGCTACGCACCAATAAGTAATGGCAGCCAGACCAGCGAGCCATGCCAAAACCCAAAGGAGTGCGATAACGCCTTGCCCGCGCTGTGAGTTGTGGGAGATCACTCTTTGGCGCACGGTAAATAACATACATTAATAATTCGAAAATTATACAGTGTGGACGAGTAATTCACTGAGTTAATCTGTCTCAACCTAGCAACCCTGTATTGCCAATTAATTGACCACTATGTGCGATAAGAGCTTAAATGATGTCAAATTTTCTCGATTAGGTATTATGGGGGCTTCTTCTTACCAATCCTCGCAAGTGTAGTCGCTATGCAATCGCAGTTGCCAGTTAAAAAGATCGTTAAGTCTTTGTATTTGTTAATTCTTTTGGCAAGTTCAGGTGGGGTGCCGGCGTTTGCACAGGCGCAAAGCTACGATGCGTTAGAAGAGTGTATGGCGCTGTCCCAGGTTGAACAGGAAATACACAATTGCATGGACAACTACCTCGATGTCATGGACGACAACATTCGCGATATCTCTGATTTCATTGCTGCCGATCTCGATAGCAAATCGCTGGCAGGGTTTGAACAATCCCAACTGGCATTCTTCGAATACCGAAAAACTAATTGTCTTTGGTATCTGGATTTTTCCTCACCTCGCCAGCAAGCAGAATACATTGCCAAAAACTGTCTGGCACGGATGTCGCTGGCGCGCTTAACCGAGTTGCAGGGATTGTTAACCACCGATAAAACCAAGAATTTGCGGCGAGGCTATTACGTCTTTGGCGCAAACCGAAACAGTTTTCAACCCTGTGGTTCCGACCAGCGCTATTGGGTAGAGGGCGAAAATGGTTTGCTTGGTCAGCTCCAGCAAGATTATCTGGAAACCGCCAGTGTCGATTTACAGGTTTTATTCGTAGCTATTGCGGTAACGCTCAAAGATGAG
>CALDTX010000157.1 GCA_937923565.1 uncultured Granulosicoccaceae bacterium
ATCGGTTCAAATAAAAACGGCAACAGTTCAGCGCCGGTATTGTTGGCAGCCTCTACAAACGCGTGGGCAAATCTTTCAGTGAAAACGGGGCCGTAGTTAGCTGGTATTCTCATTCCCAGTATTAGTACTTGAGCGCCAGCGTTGTTGGACATCAACGCAAGCTCTTCTAAATTAGCTTGCATTTTTTTCAGCGAATAACCACGTAAGCCGTCATTGCCACCCAATTCAATGACAACGATGTTCGGTTGAAAGCGTTCCAAAGCTTTTGGTAGTCGACGCAGTGCGCCTTCGGTGGTGTCGCCGCTAATGCTGGCATTCACTAAGGTTACATTTTCATCGACATCGGTTTGTAGCTGCTGTTCGGCGAGCCGAACCCAGCCTTCGTCCTCGCTCAAACCGTAGGCAGCGCTTATGCTGTCACCGACCACCAATACGGTGTTGGCCTGCAAGGAACTCGGTAAGAAAAATCCAATCAGAGCAAATAATAGTATTAGGCGCATATTGTTAGTTTTTATTTAGACCCTACCTCTTATAGTTAGAGACGGGCATTACAATGGTTAGTGGATAATAATGACTGATTGCCCAAAGTCCAACCAGGAATCTTCAATAACGTGAATTCAACTTCAGCAGATCAAGCTCCCGATGCAAGTCAGTGGGTTGTTAAAGCAGATGGCATAGAAAAAACGGTGACCGGCCCCAGTGGCTCTCTTACCATACTGCATTCTTTGGATATTGCTGTAAATTCTGGGGAAGTACTGGCTATTGTGGGGGCATCCGGCTCGGGTAAGTCCACACTTTTGGGCATTCTGGCAGGCTTGGACGTCCCCACAGCCGGCTCCGTTCACATGTTTGATCAAAATTTAAATAACATGGACGAAGATGCGCGTGCCCGGTTACGTGCAGGCAAGGTTGGTTTTGTATTTCAGTCGTTTCAACTTTTGCCCGGTTTAAATGCATTGGAAAACGTGATGTTACCGTTAGAGCTCAGTGGTTGTGAAAATGCAGCTGAACGTGCTCACGCGATGCTCGAACAAGTGGGGCTGGCCGATCGGGCAACCCATCAGCCATTACAGCTCTCTGGTGGTGAACAACAACGTGTGGCCATAGCGCGTGCGTTCGTATCCGACCCTGAACTTCTTTTTGCCGATGAACCCACAGGCAATCTCGATTCTGAAACCGGTAAAAAAATCAGCGACCTTATGTTTTCGCTACGTGAGGATCGCGGTTCAGCGCTGGTGCTCGTGACCCACGATGAAAAATTGTCGCTACGTTGCGACCGGCGATTAACCATGGGCAACGGCAGGCTCGTTGAGCAATGAAGGCATCGCAACAAGTTCGGTTCGCACTGCGAGCGTTTAAACGCGATATTTACGCTGGTGAGTTACGTGTTCTTGCGTTGGCTTTAATCGTTGCGGTAGCCTCAGTAACGGCCGTTGGATTTTTCACCGATAGAATTGGACGCGCTATTGAATATCAAGCGGCCGATGTTTTAGCGGCTGACTTAGTCGCACGCTCTGGATTAGCCATGCCAGAAGAAATAAAAGCTGAGGCGTTGTCGCGCAACCTGGAAGTGGCTGAGTATACCCGCTTCCCCAGTGTGGTTATAAACGCCGAAGATGAATCGCAGTTGGTTGCGGTTAAAGCGGTAAGTTCGACGTACCCACTAAGAGGAGCGCTCAAATTAACAAAGCTAAGTGACCCTACCGTTACCGCACCTTTGGCAACGCCTGCACCCGGCACTGTTTGGGTGGACACACAACTCATGGGTGTTCTGGCGCTTGAACAAGGCGACTCAATAACCTTAGGTGCGTTAGATTTTAAAGTAGAGCGGCTAATTCTGTACGAGCCAGACAGTGGTCAAAATTTTGTAGATATTGCCCCTCGCGTCATGATGAATGCGAGCGACTTACCAGCTTCCCAATTATTGGGTGTTGGTAGTCGTGCAAGCTATAGCGTGTTAATGGCAGGCGAAATCGAACTCATCCAAGACATGAGCGAGTGGATAGCGGCTAACAAATCAGATGAGGTGCGCGTGCAGGGCGTGCGCGATGGTAGCCCGCAAATGCGACGTGCCTTGAGTCGGGCGCAACGCTTTTTAGGTCTTGCCTCGGTTGTTACTGTTTTATTGGCTGGTGCTGCAATTGCATTGGCGGTTAGACAATTTGCGTTACGGCAGGCGGATGCCAGTGCTGTGCTTCGAACGCTTGGCGCTAGTCGTCGCGAAGTTATTACCTGGTTAGTACTCAGGCTTGCCCTGATAGCAACGCTTGCTTCTGCAATAGGTATTGTCATGGGTTGGTTTGCGCAATCGTTGTTGGCAAATTTACTTAAGAGCTGGTTTGAGTTTACGTTGCCGAATCCCGGCCTGTGGGCGCCCTTAATTGGCACGCTAACCGCGTTCGTTGCTGTTGCAGGCTTTGGGCTTTTGCCGGTTATTAGAGCAGGGCGTGTGCAGGTGATGCGCGTGTTACAAAAGGACTACACCGATCTCTCCACCGGTACTGTAATCACAGCTGTATTTGGTTTAGTGGCAACGTATTTAGTGGTTTTTTTGCAAAGTCGTGATCTACAGCTGAGCGCCATTGTTGTGCTGGGCGTTGTTGCGATGTTGGCAGTGTTTGCCTTGTTCGGTCGTTTAATCATTCATTCAGTTAAAGCAATGGCTGGTGCTCGCTTCCGTTTAAGCTTGGCAGGGTTGCAACGCCGAGCCGGAAGCAGTGTGGTGCAATTGGCTGCTTTTGGTATGGGTATCATGGCTTTGCTGCTGATTTCGATTGTGCGTGTCGATGTTTTGTCTGCTTGGGAACAAGATTTACCCGACGATGCACCCAATGTTTTTGTTATCAATATTCAACCAGATCAGGTGGATGGTTTTTCTGAGCGGCTTGAACGTCAAAACATCAACAGCAATGGCATATTTCCCATGGTGCGTGCCAGACTTATCGCCCACAACGATCGAGCGATTACCGCTGCAAAAAGTGCCGACAATGCCGAACAGTCTGACGAGCAAGGTGGTGGCCGATCCGGTCGGCGTGAATACAATTTGTCTTATGCAAGCGCTCCGCCTTCCAGCAACGAAATAATCGAAGGGCAGTGGTGGCCGACAGACGGAACCGATGAACCTAGTTTGTCGATAGAAGAAGACTGGGCAGAAGAAAAAGGTTACAAGGTAGGCGATACGCTGACGTTTAAAATTGCCGGTGTTGAAGCGAAGGCCGTTATCGCGAATATCCGTAAAGTGGATTGGGAATCGTTCGAGGTTAATTTTTTCGCCATTGGTTCTCCGTCAATGCTAGAAGAAATGCCAGCCACGTTTGTTTCCAGTTTTTTTATAGACACTGACTTCTCAACAACAACAGCTGGTTGGGCTCGTGAATTCCCGGGTATTGCAGCTATCGATGTGGGTGCCATTATTAAACGTGTGAAAGCGTTGATGGACAGAGCGTCGATGGCGGTGGAGTATGTGTTTTTATTCACCTTGCTAGCTGGGCTTTGCGTTTTGTTAGCTGCTGTGCAAAGTAGCCAAAGCGAACGAATTCGAGAGTCTGCGCTATTGCGGGCGCTAGGTGCATCGCACAGTCAAATTCGACAAGCGGTGGTTGCCGAGTTTGCCATTCTAGGCGGCATAGCCGGTATGTTGGCGGCTTTCTTTGCCACACTGATCGCATGGGCATTAAGCAAATTCGTTTTCGAATTGCCGTTTAGTATTAATTTGTCTCTATGGATCATTGGAGTGATTGGAGGCGCTGTCGGTATCAGTTTGGCAGGGTATTTAGCAACCCGCCGAGTGTTATCTACTCCACCTGTAGTAGCTTTA